>JBBQPX010000007.1:0-19169 GCA_038216775.1 Chitinophagales bacterium | reverse complement strand
AGGCCACAAATTGAGCCGTGCTGTCGTTAGATGTGGTGTTTGCAAATTTTATTTCCTGGCTCCAATCCATTTGCGCATTTTTTACAGGTACCACAATATCAGTATGTACGCCATTTGTTTTTATGTAAACCTGTACCTCTGGCTTTGTATTCGCTTCTCCGTTAATGGTAATTCTGGAAAGGCAAAACGCTGTTAAAAGATAGATGCACAAAAGCGTAATTAAAGTAATCGTTGAATAAAGCAGATATTTTAATAGCTTTTTAAACATCGGTTATTTGTTGATATTGCAGGTAAAGTGATTTGATGTTAATTACAGGAAATGTAAAAAGTAACCTGACTCGGGTTTTGCCTGCACAATTATTAATCCTTTGCTTTGACGTTTGTTGATAAACATGAACTCGACAGCACCACCAGTAATAGAAAAAAAACAAACGATTGTGAAAATTTGCATACTGGCGGCTTCAAAACTTTTTTGCTGCTTTTATACTTAAGCAATGATGCCAACAATAATGACTAAAATGAAGCACACTTATTTCTTTACTCTTTTATACTCAAAATTCACCCACTCAAAATTGTCTGCACCTTTAATACATCTTGTAACTAAACCTTCTGCGTTATATGTATAGTTTAACATAGAACTATTTATATCCGTACATATGTATGGATTTGCCATTAAATAATCATTGAGGGTATAAGCATAATAGTAGTAAGGTAAAAACGTAGGATTTGTTCTTGAATTTTGAACACCTTCCTGGTATATTTTTCGAAATAAACTATAATACGGGTTTACTCTATTATTGTAGGTATTAAAATTCAGCGTACTTAAATCAAAAATAGCAGGGTTAGAATTATTACGGGTATAAATGTCAACCCGGCTTACCAAACTATCGTTAGCAGGCGAATAATAAATATTTCTGTAGGAAGTGTAATACCCTGTTGTAGTTGGATTGGTATTGTAGTGAGCAAAATTGTAAACCGAGCTTACCCTTTTTAAAGCGTCATAATTAATAGAGTCGTAAGATGCTATTTCGTAAAGAAAATCGAGAGGGAAAGTTACAGTAGTCATGTAAGCGTAAGATTCGTTAGTAGAATAAGCTTGTTTATGATATATTTTTGATACAAGACCTTGGCTATTATATTCGAAAACGTTTGGAACAACTCCAAATGGGGATGTGTACGACGAAGATTTTCTTACAATTGACATTACTTTTCCGGAAGCATCATACAAGACTTTTGTTGAATCATAATATGTAGTATAAGTTGCAGCCCAACTGTTCAACCTTTTATTAATTTCATCATAATCAAATTTCAAATTTAAACCACCTGCATCAGTCACTCTTGATAACACGAATGTAGAATCATCAGGTCCAGGACCAGAATAAACCGGTATTGTAAAATCAGCATAAGACGAATCAGCAGCATTAATATAAGCAACCACTCTGCCAGTGTAAGACAGGGTGGGCGATAAGCCAGTTAATACATAGCTAGTATCTGTAAGGGTCTGTGCCACCAGGTTTGAGGATATGTAAAGCCTGTAATTTAAAGAAGAGCCAGACGGAGATGTTGGCTTTGTCCAACTTATAAGAGCTTGTGCCCCTTGGCGATCTTTTATTTGAGCAGAAAAATTTCCTACAATATTTGTGGGAATCGGAGGTGGGTTACTAGCAGGATTTTTGTTACAGGAAATTAAAATTGCTATTGAAAAAATAGCAATAAAAGTTAGGGTACCTGGTTTATGCATGTTTAGTTTTTTATGATAGGGCCTCGTGATATAAAAATAGTCTTATATAGCGAAGATATAAAATAAGCTGGTCTGAAAATAAAAAAGCCCCAAGGGGCTTTCAAAATTTTTGCATAAACTTAATCTTAAAATAGAAGTGACAGCTGTAAAAAATCTGTCACCTCTTAAACCTCTTAAACTTAATTCGCTTCCGGCTTATCCTTCTTCTTCGTGTCCATCATTTCCATCAGCTTCATGCCAAGTAAACCGTTAATGCCGCCGTCGGTACCCGTGCCACCTCCAATAAGAATATCGGGGATGATTTTTATATTGCCTTTCGCAATCTCTTCGGTTATTTTGTAACGGGTAAAGTTATCATCGCCCATGGCTTTAACCTGCAGCTCGTAAGCTTCCGCGGTTGATTTACCAATGGCCATAATTTTTTCGGCTTCTGCCAAACCGGTTTTACTTATTTTTTCTGCATCTGCACTGGCGTTAAGTTTGGTGGCTTCTGCCTGTGCACCTGCACGAGCTTTGGTTGCTTCTGCTTCGGCATTGGCACGTTTCTTTGTGGCGGTGGCTTCTGCTTCTACCTGTAAAATTAAACTGTTGGCATCGCCCTCTGCTTTTTTTACAACAGCATCTGCTGTGCGTTGTGCAATCTCCACACTTTGTTGCGCCTTCACAATTTCCTTTTGCATATCGGCAATGGCGGTTTCTTTTTCCATGCCTTGCCGTTTTTCCTGCGCCATGCGTTGTGTAGCGTAAGTCTTTTCTTCTTCCTGTGCAATTTTTCGGTCCGTCAAAGTTTTCATCAACGATTCTGGCGGAACAATATCGCCTATCAAAGTGTCAACTGCATTTACGTTGTACTCGTCTAGCACTTCCCTCATGTTATCTTTTGCGGCCTGCTGCCTTTCTTTACGGGTGCTTAAGAAAGCAATTACATCACTATCTTGCGCCGAGTTACGGAAGTAGTTACCAATGGTTGGCTCCAAAACCTGGCTCACCAGATTGTTCATACTACCGAAACGTGCAATAACTTTTGGCGCTTCGTTGGCAGGTATGTGTATAATCTGCGACACATCCAAATTGAAAGGGAAACCATCCTGCGAACGAACGGTGATGGTACTTAAGTTTTTATCAAGCTGATGCGATTCGCTGCGTGTGTTTGCCCAGTTTAATACGAGGTTTGTTGTTGGCACCAGTTCTACCTTCATAATATATTTATTGAAGGGGTATTTACCCGGGCCGTAAGGTTCCATCCACACACCACGCTGCCCTTTACTTACAATGTTACCGTGTTTAAAACCTTCGCCGGTAAGGTCCTTGCCATCCATGCCAATATAACTGATAACCACACCTACATAACCAATGGGTACATCTGTCATCGGCACTTCTTCAATTTGTATGGCCCATGGGTTTATGTTGTAGCTACCTGCCAAAATAATGGAAGGTTGCAAACCACGGTTACCATCAAGTTTTAAAAAAGTATCAAAGTCCTGAAAGTTGTTGTGGCCCTCTACATACTTACCGGCAATCTGCCCGCTTTCAATGGGTAAACCATCCATACAGGTTACTATGCCCACCATGTTTTCGTGAATGATGATCATGGGTGTAATTGTAACCGTAAAAGCGTAGCTATTGATACGATAAGTACCTGCAGTGATGTAGCCTGTTTGGCGGCCTTTTTGTCCACCGTTGTTTAAAAAAGAAACGGCATCCTGAAAGTTATCGCTTTCTACCCTGCGGCCCAATATTGCACCAGTGGGTATTTCGGCTCCATCGTTACTAAGGATGAGGCCCACATTGCCTTCGGGTATTACCAAAAAGGCCTGCATATTTACACCGTACTGCCAAGGCCACATACCCCAGTATAAACCGGGTGCTAATGTTTTACCTTGAAAACCTGCTTCGCCTTTGGTGGCAATAATACGGCCATCTGGTAGCGAACGGTTGCCACCAAAAAGCACGAATTTTTTTGTAACCAATCCAATTCTGTTCTCTGGTACGATAACCATCCCGAATAGGAAACGGAGAATGAATTTATACATCAGCAAAGCAAGTAAAATGAGTAGCACCCACCAGTAATTGGCTGTAAGAAAAGAAAAGTCCATTGTTGTGTGTTTTAGTTGTTAATGATATTTTATCAGGGTTTATTTAAATGACTATCGGGTACAGCACTGCACGGTATTACCGGTTTGTTTAAGCAGTATTTTTACAGTTTTTGGCAACGATTAATCACCAAGATATTGATAATTATTTCAGTTGCGTAAAATAGATGTACACAGAAAATTAACTGGCGAAGACGGCGGGTGGTTTTACTCTCTGGCGAAAGTTGAAGAGCAAAGCAGCGATAAGGTGAAACATTTTGCGTGGGAGCAATGCTCCGTTTAATTTTGAAACATAAAGGTATGTTGAAGTGGAGAATTCTATGATTGAATCTGATACAGGTGGAAATTTTACTTTCACAAGTGGTAGAGTATGTGTTATAAGTGGTAAAGACGATAATTAGGAAAAAATGGGCAATGACAACAGTCATTTAATACACTGAAAAGATTAATTAACTTTGTAACGATATCCTAAGTTTGATTTAGCTAAATAGCACTAGAAAAAAAAGGAAATAAATGTAGACTAAGCGGTTACATTTCGTTCTTTGAGATTTACTAATAACTTATACTATGATTATAATAAATATTAAAAATATGAAGAGGCTATTTTCCCTGCTTACAGCTGCAACCAGCATTTTTGTCATTGCCTGTAATAAAGTAGATTCGTCAGCAGGCGGCGGCGGCATTAACCCGCCTTCATACAAATTCGCTTACGCCGATTCAGTTTTATATCCGCAGGGAGAACAATCCGAAGTGCAAGTATTAAACCCTGTAACCCCCAGGGATGGTATTTACACCGCATTTCCGGATGGGCTTGAAATTGACCCATCCAATGGGAAAATAAAAATTCACGATAGCGAAACGGGAATAAAGTACCGGGTGTATTACAGATCCACCGATGGGTTGGTAAAAGATTCCACCCTGATCACAATCTCTGGCATTAATTTTCTGGATGGAGTGTACACCATTAATACCATTGATTCTATTGTAAAACCGCTTTACAATGCAGCGGCAGGTAATGTTTTACCCGGCTCAAGCAGTGGCTCTTTATTTGATGAAGGCGGCGGTTGTAACGGAGGCGGTTGCGCATTAGATTTAACTAATGCAAAAATAAATTTAGCGCAAACTGTGCGTAATGGTGTTTTTGGTTCAACACCGGTAAATGGTTCAAGCAAAGAGTTTACGCTTAACTTCCGGGTTAACGATCGCAGCGGTAAGGGTGGAAATAAAATAAAATTCAAGATATTTTATTTTAAAAAACTAAGTGATGTTAACCAGCAGACCTGGGATTTACTAAACGGCCGTAACGGTACTGTTATCAATAACTTCAGTAATGCCAATAACACACCCATACAGGGATTCACCGGTGGAAATATAACCCAGACAAACCTTACCGGGAAGGGAAGAAGGCCACCCTGTGTGGTAATTCTTAGTCAGTAATTGCGGGAGAAATAATAGGAAAAACATGTGTTATCTTTGATAACACGGTTTACCATGAACAAATTACCAGGTATTTTATTAGTTTTATTTTTCTCCGGCATTTTACTGCTTTGCGGGCAGCAGCAAAATAAATCCGTTGCATATGAGTTCTTTTTTACAACAGCAGAAAAATATTACAATACTGATAAACCAACAGATTTTACAGATAGCCTGGCACTTGAAAATTATCAAAAAGTAATAGGTCTGCTGGATAAGCAGAAAATGTATGAATCAGTTTTAATTGACTGTTATACAAAAGTTGGCATTTTATTTCAGGCAAAAAATAATGATTCATTAGCTATTACAAGTTTTTCAAAAGCAAATGGATTAAGAAATGCAGTTCCATCTCTACCTGATTCGCTGTTTTTTCAATCTGTCTTATTCACGGGAGCATCTTACTACACACTTAATAATTATGACTCAGCCTTGTATTTTTTTAAACAAGCAGAACAGATAGCCAATAAATACAAAAAACTTCCGGAAGTGGAGCGGCTATATAATAAAGTTGGTGCTTTATATTATCAAACGGGTAATTACAGGCAAAGCATTAACTACTTCAACAAATCAATCAACCTGCTAAACCCAGCTGATGAAGGTTACACCGATTTTTTGGTACAATACAAAACAAACCTGGGCTCCGCATACGTTAAACTGAAGGAGTATGACAGGGCAATGGAAATTTATGAAAGCCTGTTACCGCTTAAAACAGCAACGCTGCCTTTTGTTTTGCATAATATTGGCAATATTTATTTAGAAAAAGGAGAGAACACAAAAGCACTTCACTACCTGGTTTCGCTGAATTATAACCACCAGCTAAAGTTGGTGGATATGGCCCGTATCTACATCAACCTTAACAAAAGTGACACTGCAAAATTTTACCTGGACAGTGCGCTATCTGAAAATAAAAAAGTGAATGGGGTACGAAAAAATATTACGCAGGGGTTAGCCCTTAAATATTATGGCGATTGGGAACTGGCGCAAAACAATGCACCGCAGTCTTTACTTTATTACCAACAATCCATAATACAATTTGATCCTGATTTTTTTGAAGAAGATGTTACCAAAAATCCAACGCAGTTTAACGGGCTACATTCTTCATTTAATTTGTTTGCAAGCCTGGTTGCAAAAGCCGAAGCGTTTAAATTTTTATACAGCAAAGAAAAAAACAGCGGTAAACTTGCTGCTTCAGTTGATGCATATAAAGCTGCTTTTAATTTAGCACAATATGTAGAACGTTTTTTAGATACAGATGAGGCACGCCTGTTTTTAAAGGAGAATGTAGAAGCTGCCTATTCCGGAGCAGTTGAAACTTCCATTAATGCTTATGAAATAACGGGTAAAAAAGAATACTTGCAGCAAGCTTTTGTATTTAGTGAAAGCAGCAAAGCATCGATATTACAGGTAAACAGGCAACAACTGCAGATTGAACAGATACCGGAAATACCTAAGGAACTGGTGCATGAAGAGCGCAACATTAAAGCCAATATTGCCCGGTTAACTTTACAGTCTGCCGCCATTGCAGACAGTGTTGGGCTTTTAAGAACTCAGCAGCAGATAAGCAGCCTGGAAATAAAATTATCTAAAGTACAGGAAAAACTGAATGAAAATCCCCGGTATAATCAACTAAGGTATAATAATGAAACAGTAACTGTTAAGCAGATACAGGATAAGTTTATCGGAAAAAATACAGCATTGCTCAGTTATTATTTTACCCGGCATCAGCTTATTAGTTTTGTAATTACTTCAGATAATATTACTTACAGCAAAGAAGCCATAGACAGTAACCTGACAACAAGAATTATTGCAGCAAGGGCGGCACTTGAATCAAACGGCAACTACGATAAAATAACGGCAACAGAAAGTGCCCGCCAGCTTTTTAACCGGTTAATAAAACCTGTGTATAGTGCGATAGAAAATAAAACACACCTGATCATTATTCCGCACAACGAACTGCACTTTATTCCTTTTGAAATTCTGCAAAATCCGGCAACAGGAAATCTGGTACTCAACAATTTTGCAGTGAGTTATAATTACGCAGCTTCTTTTCTTGCCCAAAAAGAAAAATTTAACAATAAAAAAGAAGTGCTTGCATTTGCACCATTTACGCGTTACAGCACTAACAAAGAATTCATGCAGCTAACAGCATCTAAAGCTGAAGTTGAATCTTTAAGCGGAAAAATATTAACAGACACAGCCGCTACAAAAAGTAATTTTATAGAGTTTGCCGAGCAGTACGGCATTATTCATTTAGCCACACATGCCAATGCAAATGACAGTAATCCCGTAGAGTCTTTCGTTGCTTTCTATCCGCAGAAAAACAAGCGTGATTTGGAAACCCGCCTTTACGAACCGGAAATTTATAACCTTAACCTTTCTAAGTCCTCGCTTGTAATTTTAAGCGCCTGCGAAACCGGCAAAGGACGGCTTGTTAATGGCGAAGGGATTATGAGTTTATCAAGAGCATTTTCTTATGCCGGCTGCCCAAGTGTAATCACATCGTTATGGAAGGCAGACGATAATGCTACTGCTATAATTATGAAACAGTTACACAGTTACCTGCGGCAGGGATTGGATAAAGATGAAGCGCTGCAAAAAGCGAAACTTGATTATTTAAATAATGGGGAAGTGGAAGCAAGGTTTAAAACGCCTGATTTTTGGGCCAATCTTATTTTGGTAGGTGATACATCTGCTATTTATAAAAGAGATAGCCGGATTATTTACTGGCTGCTCACAGTCTTACTCATAGCAGTGGGTGGTTTTTTGTATTATCGTAAATACAGCAAAAGAAAATTTGTACACAGTCACCATTCACAAAAGAATATATCATAATACAGCGTTACTTATGGCTGTTTCCATTCAAGCAATTGCAGTTTTTTTAAAAACCAGCTGCTTACTTTATTGTGGTACAAATGTTCTTTGTTGTTATGTATTTTTTCAAATAATGAGAAAGCCTTACTGTTTTCATTATTTTTCAGATAAGATAAGGCGAGGTAATACTCCGCATCATCAACCAGTAAGCCAGTTTTGCTATTGCTGTTTTTTGCTAATACTGTTTTAAAGCAATTAACAGCATCTGCGAAATCTGCTTTAGTAAGATAAGCCTGACCGGCAACAAAATTCTCTTTTATTGATGCGTCGGGCTGCTGTTTGAAGACAGCTATCACATCATCATATTTTTTTTCAGCGTATAACTGCTCTATTGCCGGTAAGGTTTCGCCCCCTCTTAATGTGGTTAATGCGTAGGTATTGTATTGTTCGTTATACAATTTATCTGCTGATACGGTAATGTATTGGTAAAGGCCAAATATTCCTAACAATAAAATAATACCTGCTGCATATTTCATAAACAGCTTAGGTAAACTTCTTACCATACCTTTTGGTTGTGCTGATGTAGCTACCATTTCGGTCATCATCTTTGTATGTATATTGGCTACTTTATTTTTTAAACCATAGCTTTTTACCACATCTGTAGCCAGTAATAGATTTGCTAATTCCTGCTGCATAGCTTTATCAGTTTGCAGTTGCTGTTGCAATACATCTTTTTCATCGTTGCTAATATCTCCATCTATATAGCTTATTAGTATTTCAGTTTGAGGTAAATTATTGCTCATGTTGCAAAGCGGTTTTTAAGGTTTTTGCCAAAGCCGGGTCGGTGGTTAATATTTGTTCTAAACTTTTGAGACATTTATGTTTTTTATTTCTTAACACCTGTTCATTTTCATAACTCATGGTTTTCACTATTTCTTTCATAGACTGGTTTTCGTAGTAAAAAGCTAGTAATATTTTTTTACATACATCCCCAATTTTGTTCATCACGTCCGTTATCTGTTGCCGGGCCTCTTTTGCTGTTATGTAATCATCACTGTCAGCATCCACAATTTCTTTAGTTGTCTCATAATTTTGTTCTCTTACCGCAGAACGGTTTCTTCTTTTCAATTCATTCAGCCACATATTTTTGTTAATTGAAAATAAAAAAGTTTTTATGCTTGATTCTCCTCTGAATTTATCTTTTTTTACAAGCTCTATAAAAGCTATAATAACTTCCTGAAAAATATCCTCCGCATCCTGCCGGCTTCCCTGGTTTTGCTGTATGTGAATACTTAATACTTGAAAATTATTCCTGTATAAATATTCAATCACATTATCTAAAGCAGCATCTGACTTTAAATTCCGTATAATTTCCGCATCATCGTAATTTTCCGCTATGTTCATTCAGTACACAATTAATAGTAAATAATGAAGTTGCTTTTGTAACCAGTATATTAAAAAATATTTTTAACCTACTTGGCACTAATGTAAGAATAAAATAATTAAAGACTGGGAGAGCAATTTTTATGCTGGTTAAGCAATAAGTAATTTGATAATTAAATAATCTTTTTGAAAAAAATAAATTGCCGGTTACATTTTTAAACCCGGTGTTTACCAATATGTATAACAATCATGTTTAACCTTTAAAAAATATATCATGAAAAAAACATTCGCCGTATTAACAGCATTCACTTTATTGTTTTTTGTATCTTGCCAAAAGGCTGATACAACTGCAGCGTCACCAAGTACGCCTCAAACTATTACTGTAATCCCCCAAAGTGCAGTGCCTGCAGCAGTAGTTTCTACTTTTACAGCCAATTTTGCCGGAGCAACGGAAGTAGAATGGCATAGAAGCGGAAACCTGTTTCAGGCAGAATTTAACCATGCGAGTCAGCGCCATTCAGCCAGTTATGACGACAGTGGCCATGAAAGCGAACATCATGTAACTTGTATAAATGCGGCAGTACCACAGTCAGTGTTAACAGCCTTCAGAACCAGAAACCCGAATGATAATGTGTGGGAATGGAAATTAACCAACAATGGTGACTGGAAGGCGCATTTTATCCGCAACGGCGTGCAATGGGAAACCACGTTTAGTGCAACTGGTACATTGATTAAAGAAGAGCATGCGTAGAATTTAATATCAAAATCCAATAACCTGAAAAAACCAAAAAAAGCCGCTGTTATGGCGGCTTTTTTTGGTGAGAAGGGCTTTAAAAAAACCGAACCGGCCTTTAAACCGGTTCGGCTTTTTTAATTTTTTAATGTAGCTCTTATGCCTTCACTATGACGTTTAAGTTATGTTTGACCTCTCCCTAATTCCTCGCCAATGAAGAGGGAGCTGGCATGGGGCGATTGTTTTGCCAAAGTAATTTATAATAAAGCCCACTTCGCTTCAATCTCCCCAATTTCCCCCTTTAGTGGATAAGGACTTGGCTACTCCACCGTCACCCTTATCCCTTCACTATGGCTTGTAAACTCTGGCGCATACATACATTGTATGGTTGTAATACCATTGCTGAAATTACCTGCGTGCGTTACAAACATAGGGTACTCAAAAACATAACTGCCACGGGCAAGCCAGCCAAAGAAAAAGTTAGTGCTGGCATCTTTGGTACTCTCGTAATAACCAAGTCCACCTTGGTATTTGTATTGACTGATTACATTAGTTGGCTCCATGCAGGCGGCACGCATGTCTTTCATGTGTACGTATTCCATGTCGCGGTCAACCTTTAATTCTATACGCACTTTTACTTTGTCGCCAACTTTTAATTGTGCGCCATCTGCCAATGCTTCGAGCACCGGACCTTTGTCTGAATTTTTTTCTATGTATAATTTCTTCACCAGTTTTAATGGCGTTTCTGAAGGCGTTATTTTATCGAGGTCTTCGAAGTATTGCCAGTAAACGGAACCCCAGGAGCCCATACCCCCTCCGCCCCCTGAAGGGGGAACTTTAGAGTCTGATGGTTTTATGGAAACTGTGATGTTACCCATAGCGGGATTTACTTTTTCTGCGGGAATTGTTTTTTTGAAATAGCCTGTACCAGCTTCAGTTTTTTCATCTGTGCTATTGATGGTTGTGTTACCAAGTGTTATACTTACTTCTTTTTCTTCTGCCAGCCAGTTAGTGCCTCCGAGTAGCAATGCATAACATGCTTCTGCCGTGGCTTTGGTGGTTTTCCAATTTTGAGTTTGCTTTTGTTTTAGCAACCAGGTTTTTAAGTCGTCAACAGTGTTATCGTTTTTATCAATATCCATAAAGGCTTCAATCATCATAGCCTGACTTTCAATAGGTGCCTGGTGCCAGTAATAGCCGCCTGTTGTCCACTCTTTCCAGTAAATTCCCAGCTCTTCTTTATTAATGGAATTTTCTTTTAAAGATTTGATGATAGCTTTTGGCGTTGCTGCATTTCCGCTGCGGTTGAGTGCCAGCGCTATCATAGCCTGCATGTATTTACTGTTGCTTAGCCAGTATTTTTTAGCCTGACCTGTGTAATAATTGTACGCAGTTTGCGAAGCCGCAGCAATTTTATGTTCGCTGAAAAAACTGCGCATGTACAAATACTGAATCTGAATGTAGCTAAGATGATTGTCGCTTAACTTAGATTTGTATTTGATGAGGTCATCATAATCTTCTTTTATTTTTCTATCGAGATAAGGAATTGCTGCAGCAATAACGGGTTTCATTTTTTCGTAGCTGTCTCCTGTTAATGCGCTTAATTTTCTAAGATGACCGATGCCGGTTGCAATGTACTGCGTCATGTATCTATCATCTTGTCCGCCTTTAAACCAAACAAAACCGCCATTGCTGCTTTGCATTTCTTTCAGTTTGTTAAAAGCTGCATCCTGCTCACGGCTCATACGAACCATATCAAACAACAAAGCAATGTTTTTCTTTTGTTGATTTTCATTCTGTGCTTCCAATACCCAAGGAGTTTCCTGCAGCAATAAAGATTTTAGTTCTTCATTTTTTTGCAGGTTTGATAGTAAGGCTGCTGTATCAAGTGTACTCCATTTTTCAAATACTGCTTTTATTTTTGGAGATGCTTTGGTTATGTAAGATGCCAGTGTATTTGCATAATAGCGATTAAAAGTTTGCTCGGCACATTCGTATGGATATTCCATTAAATAGGGTAGTGCCTGCACTGCATACCACGCCGGGTTGGTTGTATACTCAACTGTTAGTGCATGATTGGCAATGGTAGTGCTGCTGCCGCTGTTAAGCAATTTATCGAACTTAAAAGTTTTTGTTGTTTGCTTGCGCAGATTAATAGGCAGACTTTCTGTAACCAACATTCTATTGGTTAAAACAGGAATAGCCATTTCTTCACCATCAGAGTAGCCCCCATCCCCTGAAGGGGAGTTATTCGTAGATTTTGCTATTATGCGATATGTCATTGCACTGTTGAAGTTGAACGGTATTTCCATAGGGAATTTTACCGCCTGACTTTGCCCCGCTGCCACTGTAAAGTATTGATTTGGAAAAACATTTTTAAACCAACCATCTACTGGTTTGTTGGTGGCGGCATCAAGCAATTCTAATGTCGCAATACCAGTTACTTCGCTATCGCTAAGATTTACAATTTTAGCGGTAAATTCCATATTGTCGCCTTCACGCATAAACCTCGGTGCATTTGGCTGCACCATTAATGGCTTTTGTGTTACGAGTGTATTTTGAACATAACCACTTGCTAAATCTTTTGTGTGCGCAAGCGTCATCAGTTTCCACTGCGTTAATGCTTCGGGCATGGTGAAAGAAAATTCAACATTGCCGTTGGCATCTGTTTTTAAATCGGGAAAAAAGAAAGCGGTTTCGTTGAAGTTTTTGCGAACTTGAACGGGTTGAGGTGAATTGTTTGGCGAATTAGAAGCTGTAGAATTTACAGTATCTAACACGCTAATAACGCCGCTTTGTTTAGCTGGAGATTTTTTTGCTATACCGTTCCCAGCAACCGTAACTTCACTTAACTCGCCCGACGCCTTATCTGCCATAACGGGACTCGGCGGTGGAGGTGGAGACATAGAGCGGATTTCTCCAGGTACTTGTCTTTCCGAATTCTTATAATCTCTCCTGCCATAACCATAATTAGAATAAAATCCTAATAACTGGTCATACGACTTTGTAATTCCATTTAAATACTGATAATCCCTTCTATTATATTCTTCCGAATTAACTTCTGTAAATCCATTTGCTGCCCATGTAATTGAATTGTATAAGCCCGGCCAAATACTTGGCTTGTACCAACTATGCATCTTAAACTGGTCAAGGCTGGCATCGTACATGCTCACCAGCATTTCTGCCGCCACTTTATCGCCTTTGTTACCGGCAATTTTCACTTTCCATTTTTCTTCTGCACCCGGTAATAATTTATCTCTAAAGGTTTCGTAAGTAATATTTAAATCTTTATTGCTCCATGCTATGCTGAAATTTTGGTTGCCGTTATATACTCGATTATGTTTTACAAAAACATAGTTCATGGCCATTCCGCCACGGTCTTGTTCTGTAACAGGAACAGTAAAAGGGGCAACCTGTTTGTTGGTTAATGGTTTAATATCAAAATTAACGGGTTTGTCCATTTTGCTTAGTGAATGGATGAGCCAGATATTATCGAAACCGGTTTTTATGTTGTATTTAATTTGCTCGCCAGGTTCTGCATAAGTTTTTTCTGCATTAACCTGTACTGGATCGTAAATTTTTTCTGTAGAAAAATTGCCCGTCAACTGAATATACTTTTCGGCCTTTACTATTTCTCCGTATTTATCTTTTGTTGTGGCAACAATTTTATACCAACCTGGCAGGTATTTAGTATTAAGTACGGAGTATTTAGAATTTTCAGCAGTTGTATCATTTTTATCTAAAACTTTTTCACCTAAAGTCCAGGTTGTTTTATCGTTTTCATCTTTATAAATATCGTAAGGGAAATAACCTTCGTATTCATTTTTACTCATGGTAAACTGGTCGGGCATTTGCCAATACCTATCTCGGAAGATTTTTGCGGGAGATTGTACTTTGGTTATGGTAACGTTTACGTTTGCCTTTTCAAAAATATCATTAAGGTTTGTAGTGCTGATTGAAAGGTTTTTTAAACTATCTGCCGGTAATGTTTCCGGCGTATTAATATTAAGCTGAATCATTTGGTATGCAACTGCAACAGATATATTTCCGCTTCTTGTTTCACCATTTAAATCGGTAACATCTGCACTTACTTCGTAGTAAAAAGTAGGCTGGTCTTTTTTATCAACCGATTCATCAGGTATAGCTTTAAAGCTGATTTTAAACTCGCCTTTTTCATCAGTTATTGTTGTACCGTTTGTAATTTCCATTTCTTCGCCATTGCCCATAGGAAAGCGTTTGTAATATCCCCAACCCCACCATATTGGGTAGCGTACTTTACGTACCACACGATAGCTCACTTTGGCGCCATCAATATTATTACCTGCATAAGCTTTTGCTGTGCCGGTAACTTCAATGCTGTCGTTAATGCGATATGTTCCTTTTGGCTTTTGTATTTCGGTTGAAAATTTCGGGCGCTTATATTCTTCTACACTAAAGCTGATAGAGGCTTTGGTAGCTGTATCGTACAGGCTAAAATTCCCGTTCATTACGCCTTCAGGCAAACGAAAGGTTCCATTATAACTGCCAAATTCATTTGTAGTTAAGTTTAACTCTGCAGATTTTTGTCCGTTAGCATCTTTTAATAAAATCTTAGTTTTAAAGTTGGGTATTACCCCACTTTGTAAAAGATCTTTTTCTTTTGAAACAACTATGCCTTTGAAATATAAGGTTTGTCCGGGGCGATAAATTGCCCTGTCAGTAAAAAGGAAAGTGCGTTTTTCAATGTTATTTACGTAGCTGTTATAATTATAGCTGTAGTTTCCCTCGTCAAGAAATAATTCATCATTGCCATGAGTAACCTGCAATTGAAAATTGCGATACTCTTTGCTTTCTTTCATTTTAAAGAAGCCATTTTTATCTGAAGTGTATTTCTCCAGCTTTACATCTTCATAGGCGTTTTTGCTGTAGTTGTAATTCGATTGCCAAACCTGTACTTGGGCATTTGCAAGTGGCTGGCCATTATCACGGTCTAAAATATAATAGTCGTTTGTGTTTGTATGGATGTAGCTGATGTTGCTTACATAAGTCAACTGCTTTGCTATGATATTTTTAGCAAGAGAAAAATCCGGCTCAATGCTGGCGAGAATAAAGTACGTCCCATGAGGTAAGCCATCAATTTTTATTTCAGCAGCATGTTCCTGAAAGTCCTGCAAATCAGGCAGGCTTACACTCCAGCTTTTTATAGCTTTCATTTCTGTGTACGCTTTCCATGTTGCATCATATTCCCTGCGGTCGAATTTTTTTATTTCTTCCCTGCTGGTTTTTATCAAACGAAGGTAAATAGTTTTTATGTTTTTGTATTTAACCAAACTGCGAAATGGCTGTAGTGGTACATTTACTTTTTCTGTTTCAATATTTAAAGATGGCTGCTGAATCTGTTTAGCAGCATTCCACGCATTTATGCCGCCTTCAGATTTTGGGAATTTATTGTAGGCATCTTCAAATAATTCTTTAGCTCTTTTTATTTCATATTGATTGTCAGTATTTGTTAAGGGTTTGTATTGCTGTCCGTGGCTTAAATATAACTGTCCTCTTAAATACATGGCTTGCGCAATTGCCGGATTTGAAGAATATTTTTGTTCGATATGCAACAAAGCCTGCTCATACAATTTTTCCTTACCCTCAATTACAGCATTACTATTAACAAAATTCAAACGCATTAAGTCAACATCTATCAATGCATCTGCAGGCTCATCAGCAATATGAAATTTTATTAACTCTTGAAAAAGAAGTAATGCCTTCTGTTGTAAAGAAGCTGTGTCTTTTGTTATAAAAGTTTTGAAAACAAAATCGCCAGCGTTGGCAAATGCGTCGGCATTATCTATTTTAAATTGGTAAGCAGGTTTTGTAACACCGTCTTCATCATTCATAAAAAACGCTAATGCCCTGTGTCCTAAAAAATCATAAAGCGTAGGGCGAAGCTGCCTGCTGTTTTCACCTTTTACAATTATGGCATCAAGCCCGTTGAGCTTTGTGTTTTTTAAAAGTATATCGTTTTGTAAAGATTCGCTGTAAAGCTTTGAAATTGCAGCATATAATTTATCAATACTCCAGGTGGTAATATCTTTGCTTTTTTCTTCGGCAAGTTTAGTGCGGTCGTAAAATTTGTAGCGGTTGTTTTGCAGGTATTGCCAAAACATTTCCGCCTGCATACTTTGCAAAATATTTTTCGCAGGTGCTTTGGCTTTTTCAATGAGCGTATCAACAAAAAAAATATTGTTCTCATGGCTGTCTTCCTCCACCATGTTGCGATATTTAATTTGGTACATGCTGGCTTTTATTTGCTGGGCATCATTACCTTCTTTCATGGCAAGGTTATAAATAACCATCACCTCCTGCAAAGCAGATTTTGTAAGACCTTTTTTTTCGAGATCTTCAATCTTTTTCCAGTTTTTATCGTAATTATTTTGAGCCATAGTAGTTAAAGAAATACCGGTTAACATTAAAATAACCAGGAACAAATTTTTTATAAACATAATCGGGTATTTGATTTACAAGATACAAATTGTTATACCAAAATGAATTTCATTTTAAGCTACTATCGCTGTACTGAAATTCATGCCAGGCTTTTATGCGGTTGTTATTTTTTCGCAGAGCCTATTGGGTAAATACAGGGTTAACTAATAGTGGCGTTAAACCGGTATTAATGAGCGGTTACCTTGTATATTTTAATTTCCTGCTCAGCCTCTAAGATGTAATATTAAACTGGTTTACATAAATTAATTTTATTTTTTTCTTTAACTTTTTCTTTTGTTTATTTGTTGATAATCGGCATAACGTTTGAATTTATGTTGTTATAAAACCTTCACAGTATGAAAAAAATATTTACATTCTTTACAGCTTTGTGCTTTTCGGTTATTTTATTTGGCCAGTCTAAGTTAAGTATAACTAACAGCGGCAATGCCGATATACGGGTAATGATTGATGGAAGGAAGTATCCCGCAGGTAATAATGTGATTATGATAAATAATTTACAAAGTGGTAACCATTCGGTAAAGATTTTCAGAGCTACAAGCGACCGCAATAGAAGCCAGGGAAATACCCGTAATAGTAGCTATCAGCTTGTGTATTCAAACAACCTATTTGTAAAACAACAGTATCATGTTGATATTTCTATTAATCGATTTGGTAAAGCATTTGTTGATGAACAATTAATAAGTAGCTGGAATAATGAAGATGATGATTGGGCAGTTGACAATGACGACCAGTATTACGATAATGTGAGTAAAAGACAAATGAATAACGCTGATTTCCAGAAACTAAAACAGACTCTTCAAGGGGAATCTTATGATAATACAAAATTGAAAATCGCCAAACAATTTATTGCGGCCAATTATTTTAATGCTGCACAAATAAAAGAACTCGCAAATATTTTCAGTTATGAGAACAGCAAGTTGGATATAGCTAAATTTGCTTACGATTATACCGTTGATAAAGGCAATTATTTTATGGTTAACGATGTTTTTTCATATAGCAGCAGCAAAGAAGCGCTGATGGAATATATAGGAGCGAAAAAATAAATGACTAAACTTTTATGACTAAAATTAAGGTCTGTGTGCTGTAGACTGAGCCGGGGCGATGCCCCGGTTTTTTGTATCTCATATTCGTTCGATTGAATAATGTGGCTGGGCTAACTCATCCTTTTTTGGGAGATGAGTTAGCGTTTTAAAAAAAATCCCCCGACATTTAGCGGGGGATTCAACACTTATTTCTTTAAGGTTATTTTTTCATTACTTCAGCCATTGTTTTACCAATATCGGCCGGGCTATCAACCACATGAATACCACATTCGCCCATAATTTTCATTTTAGCAGCTGCAGTATCATCGGCACCACCTACAATTGCACCGGCATGGCCCATACGTCGGCCGGGAGGCGCTGTTTGTCCTGCAATAAAGCCTACAACAGGTTTTCTCATATTGTCTTTCAGCCAGTTGGCCGCTTCAGCTTCCATGCCTCCGCCTATCTCGCCTATCATTATTATACCATCCGTTTCGGGGTCGTTCATCAGCAGTTCTACCGCTTCTTTGGTAGTAGTGCCGATAATCGGGTCGCCACCAATACCTATTGCAGTAGAGATACCCATACCCGCTTTCACCACCTGGTCAGCCGCTTCATAAGTCAAAGTACCTGATTTAGACACCACACCTATGCGTCCTTTTTTAAATACGAAACCGGGCATGATGCCCACTTTAGCCTCATCGGCGGTAATAACGCCGGGGCAGTTAGGGCCTATCAGGCGGCTGTTTTTACCATTGAGGTAAGCACGCGCCTTTACCATTTCCTGCACGGGTATGCCTTCTGTAATACAGATAATCACTTTAATACCGGCATCCGCAGCTTCCATAATCGCATCAGCGGCAAAAGCGGGCGGAACGAATATGATGGAAACATCAGCGCCTGTTTTGTCAACAGCATCCTGAACTGTATTGAATACAGGCCTGTCTAAGTGTGTGCTGCCACCTTTGCCGGGAGTAACACCACCCACTACCTGTGTACCATACTCTATCATCTGCCCGGCGTGAAAGGTGCCTTCTCCACCCGTGAAACCCTGAACAATAACCTTTGAATCTTTATTTACCAATACAGCCATGAGCTAAAATGTCTTAATTTATAATAGTTTGAACGGGTGCAAAATTAAAGTAAATACAGCCAAAAACCAATGTTATAATTAACACCCTTATCATTAAAAAAAAGAATATACATTTTTTACCAACCTTTTTTAAGGTTGCTTCGTCTTTATAGTTGCAAGACATAAACGATACGAATACCTCCCACACCACACAAAATTTAAGTATGTAATGGGTAATCAATTCTAGATTATGAAAGCCGGTCTCTACCGGCTTTCTTCATTTACCATATTCCCTAAAAATTAAAATGCCATTTATTTCACACCTGTACTCACAGCAGCAATACAGTCTTCGTCTTAGCATTAT
>JBBQPX010000006.1:0-19393 GCA_038216775.1 Chitinophagales bacterium | reverse complement strand
TTTGCAGTTTCTATATCCAGCACCGGAGGCATATCGCCTTTTGTAAGTATTACTGTTTCTATAAATTTTTCTGCCTGCGCTTTGCCACTTTTACGGCTGATAAAAAAATGATAAGCGCCCCTAGGCACCATTGCCTGTTTTACATTAAACCAGTTTTTTCTAAAATCGTTATCAACACGGCCCAGCCCTTCTGTCGCCTTTATAAAAGCAAATCCAATTTTTACTTCTTTATCCTCCATTGCCTGTACAGCTTTCCAATCAATATTGCGCTGGTATTTACTTACATCAATACCATGAATTGCATAATTTACCGGTAAATCAATACCGAACGCTGCATAACGCCTGAATTTAGGCCGGCTGAAATAATCATTTATGTAATACAAGGCCACTGCTACAATAGCTAGCAATATTACAGGTGTTATTATAGCTTTAAATAGTCGCTTCTTTTTCTTCGCCAAATCGGTATTTGCTTTGTTTTATCTGATGCCACAAATTTGCGATAAAAGAAATTGGTTATTTGATAAAGTTTTGTGAAAGGGCAATAATCGACAATATCACCCGTTTTAGATTATTGCCCGTGTATTCCGTACCCCCAAATGAAAATGTAGCACAGAAAAATGACAGTGACTTATTTAAATTTTACAGTATCCAAATCAGTTTGGATACTTTTTTTTTCGCTTCTTTTTGGCGGTATGGCTAAGGCAGATAATAAAACTGATACCAGCCGGAAACCACTATTGGCAGCAGTTGGTAAGGCAGATAATACAAACTACATTACTTTAGAAGCAAATGTTGTTTTTCCAGAAATATTAGCAGGAAATGAAGAACAGGCACTAGGATATATTGAAAAGTTTGCAACTAACAGAAGGGCATATCTTATTCGCACTTACGATCGCAGCAAAAAATATTTTCCAAAGGCTACAGCCATTTTAAAAAAGTACAATTTACCACACGAGCTTAAAGTTTTATTAGCGCTCGAAAGTGCTTTTAATGGTAACGCAGTGTCAAAAGCAGGTGCTGTTGGCTACTGGCAAATTATGGATGAAGTTGCAAAAGAATACGGTTTAAAATACGTAGCCAAAGAAAAAGCAACCGATGCAAAAAAGACTGATATAAAAAAAGATGCAAAAAAAATTGAAGCCAAAACAGTTGCGGGTAAGAAAACCGAAGTGAAGAAACCCTTGGCTGTTGATGATAGAAAAAACTTCAATAAATCTACCTACGCAGCAGCCCGCTATTTGAAAGACCGGAGCCGAAACCTTGATAATGATTTATTATTGATGGTTGCCAGTTACAATTGCGGCGTAGGTAACGTTTGGAGTGCGATGGAAAAAACCGGCAAAACTGACCCTGATTTTTGGGACGTGAAAAGTTATCTACCTGCAGAAACCCAAGCGTATGTTATGAACTTTATAACACTTAATGTAATCTTTAGCAACTACGATAAGTTTACTAAAAACACGCTCTTATTTGAACCTGTAAAAGTAAAGGTTGATAATGTGGAGAAAACATCCATATCGGAATCATCATTACACGATTAAAATAGCAATGTTTTAGGCTGCAGACTGTATAACATTATTAGCTTTTTGTTTCCCAAAAACGTAATTATCTAAAGAGAGCAACTCCTAAGCGGTAAGTATAATCAGCGTACCTTTGCGCATGCCCCAATTCAATTGGAACGATACTAAAAATTTAATAAGCAAACTCACCTTTAGGCGCCTTATAAACGGCACCAAAGTGCTTAGCAGTTTTTACGTAAGCCGTTTGCTTAAAAAGCCAGTGCAATGGGGCTACCCGGTGTCTATTTCTTTTGAACCTACAACCAGTTGCAACCTTCGTTGCCCAGAGTGCCCAAGTGGTTTAAGACAGTTTAGCCGGCCAACCGGCATGTTGCAAAATGATTTTTTCACAAAAACAATTGATGACATTCATAAGGAGCTGTTGTATCTCATTTTTTATTTTCAGGGCGAACCATATTTAAACCCTGATTTTTTAAAGATGGTAAAATATGCCAGCGATAAAAATATATACACCGCCACCAGTACCAATGCCCATTATTTAAATGATGAGGCTGCAAAAAAAACAGTGGAGAGCGGTTTGGACCGTTTAATAATTTCCATTGATGGTACTACGCAGGAAGTTTACCAGCAATATCGGGTTGGTGGCAATCTTGAAAAAGTATTGGAAGGTGCAAAAAACATCATGAAATGGAAGAAACAATTAAACAGCAAAACGCCATTTGTATTTTTCCAGTTTTTGGTAGTTAAGCCAAATGAACACCAGGTAGAAGATATTAAACGACTGGCAAAAGAAGTGGGTGTGGATGAAGTACGTTTTAAAACCGCACAGGTTTACGATTATAAAACCGACCCAAACAAGCTAATACCAACTACAGATAAATACAGCCGCTATAAAAAAAATGCTGATGGCACATACACAGCAAAAAACAAACTCGCAAACCGCTGCTGGAAGCTGCAGCACGCTAATGTAATTACCTGGGATGGCTTGGTGGTTCCCTGTTGTTTTGATAAAGATGCCACACACCAGCTTGGCAATTTAAAAACACAAAGCTTTAAAGAAATATGGCATAATGATAATTACAAGCAATTTCGGAGCGAGTTAATGCAAAGCAGAAAAAATATTGATATTTGTGCCAACTGCAGCGAAGGAGTTTCTGTTTGGCAGGATTAGAATTTCTAACTTTTTAATTGCAAAGTAATTATTATGCAACAGCCATCTCATTTTAACGAGCGCCTCCGTCAAATACTGGTATTGTTGATCATACTGGCCATTGGCGCTTTGCTTATAAGCCAGTTGTCCGTTTTTATTCCTGGCCTGCTTGGCGGCATTACGTTATACATTTTAAGCCGTACACTTTATTTCAGGCTAATTTTTAAAAGAAAATGGAAAAAAGGGTGGACGGCAGTTTTGTTTATCTTAGGTTATCTGATCATTATTGCCATACCGGTGTATCTAAGTGTCACGCTGGTTTCGCCCAAAATAAATGATGTTGTTCAAAACAAAGATAAAATTGTGGAAAGTGCACAAATCCTTTCTGTAAAAATTACCGAAAAAACAGGCTACACTATTTTATCGTCGGAGAGTACAAAAAAAGTTGTTGAAAACGTTACTGCCTTTATACCCCGCATTTTAAACAGTACACTTGTGCTGCTTACAAACCTGCTCATGATGTTTTTTCTGCTGTACTACCTTTTGGTTCACGGCAGGGATATGGAAAAATACCTTAACAGAATTATTCCGCTAAAGCATGATAATGTGAGCATACTTGCCGGAGAAACAAAAATGATGATAAGAGCAAATGCCTTGGGAATACCCATAATATGTATCATTCAGGGCGCTTTTGCTGCACTTGGTTATCGAATATTTGGGG
Source organism: Chitinophagales bacterium (assembly GCA_038216775.1). GTDB lineage: Bacteria > Bacteroidota > Bacteroidia > Chitinophagales > Chitinophagaceae > Ferruginibacter. The sequence continues at coordinate 16,002 of JBBQPX010000006.1, read as the reverse complement.
TAGAAGACTGGGCCCTCTGGGGTTTTGTAACTGGCGTGTTTGCATTTTTTCCATTAGTTGGCACCATGATAATATGGGTGCCGCTTGTTTGTTATTTATTTATTCATGGCGATAATTTGGCTGCCATTGGCCTTACAGCTTACAGTATTATTGTTACGGGAAATGTTGATTACATAGCCCGCTTAAAATTGATGAAATACATGGGCGATGTTCATCCTGTAATAACTGTACTTGGCGTAATTGTTGGCCTTAATCTATTTGGCTTTATGGGGCTTATTTTCGGGCCTTTATTAATCAGTTATTTTTTGATTCTGGTGAAAATTTACATTAACGAATTTGATAACCCTGCAGATATTAACGATACTGCAACAGAAAAGTAAAAAATTAAATTAATCTTTGAAGAATATGAGTATTGAAGAAGATATAAACCAGCGGGCATTTAGAAATGAGTATCAAAAAGGAATAATAAATCTTATTTATACTTATAACTGGATGAATGAAAAGATGAAAAAAGCTTTCGATAATGAAGGTGTTACGGCACAACAGTATAATATATTGCGTATTTTACGTGGCGCAGGAAACCCAATTTCTACATTGCAAATTCGTGAGCGCATGCTTGATAAAATGAGCGACACCAGCCGTATTGTTGACAGACTTGTTCTAAAAAGCCTAGCAAAAAAATCAATTTGTAAAGATGATAAAAGACTTGTTGATGTAAGCATCAGCCCTAAGGGTTCTAAACTGCTGGAAAAAATTGATTTGCTTGAAGATGATATGGATGCCATATTGGGTAACCTGTCGGAAACCGAAGCAAAAACTTTAAATAAATTATTAGATAAAATCCGAAATTCCGCTTAATCAAAACATTCATGAAATTTTCTCTTTCTTTCTTATTGCTTTTTACCTATTGCCTATTGCCTTATTCTTCCATTGCCCAAACCAAATCCGAATTTCGTGGTGTGTGGGTTGCAACGGTTGAGAATATTGACTGGCCAAGCAGAGGCAACTATAATTCAGATTCTCAAAAAGCGGAGTTTACTAAACTGCTGGATATGCACCAACGTAACGGCATTAACGCAGTTGTTGTGCAGGTACGCCCTGTTACTGATGCATTTTTTCCATCGCAGTACGAACCATGGAGTGAATATCTTACAGGAACACAAGGCCAGCCGCCTGTACCTTACTACGACCCGTTGGAGTTTATGGTTGCAGAAGCACACAAACGTGGCATGGAGTTTCATGCCTGGATGAATCCTTACCGTGCAGTTTTTAATATTGGCAAATCGTCAATCAGCGCAACACACATTACACGCATTCATCCAGAGTGGTTTTTAACCTACGGTGATAAAAGATATTTTGACCCCGGTAATAAATTGGTGCAGGAATATTTAACCAACGTGGTAAAAGATGTAGTTGCACGATATAATATTGATGCCATACATTTCGATGATTATTTTTATCCATATAAAATTGCAGGTAAAGAATTTCCTGATTACGCCAGCTTTAATAAGTATGGTAATGGCATGACCAAAGACAATTGGAGAAGAAGCAACACAGATTCCATCATCAGCAAGTTAAGTGTTGCCATAAAATCAACAAATCCAAAATGTCAGTTTGGAATAAGTCCGTTTGGTGTTTGGCGTAATGAAGATAAAGACCCTGTTAACGGCAGTAAAACAAACGGCGCACAAACCAATTATGATGATTTATATGCTGATATTTTGCTCTGGTTAAGAAAGGGCTGGATAGATTATGTAGCGCCGCAATTATATTGGGAATTTGGTCATAAAATAGCTCCTTACGAAGTTTTGTTGGAGTGGTGGGGTAAACATACATACGGTAAAAACTGTTATATCGGTATGGGAATTTATCGGGCAAACAGTAATGCTGCGTGGAAGGACAGCAATCAAATTCCACGCATGATTCAAACGCTACGCAACACGCCTAACATACAAGGCATGGTTTTTTACAGCAGCAAAACTTTCGAAAAAAACCCCAATGGCTGGGGCGATAGCTTGCGTTTAAATTATTTTAAAGTGCCGGTAACCACACCTGACTTAGTTAGCATGGTAAAAGACGACCAGAAAGCACCGTTGGTAAAAGCAACCGGCACCATGGCTTATCCAGGGAGCATTTTTGTTGATGTTGTTAAAGAAAATCCGTCTGCATTAAAAGCCTTTAAAGTGTACAGCTTTAAAGCCGATGATTTAATAATGAACAGAAACGATAGTTCGAATGTTTTAATAATTATACCAACTACTACTGGCAGAGAACAATTTGCTGTGCCAATACTTAAAGATTCACTAAGAAGAATTGCGGTTAGCTGTATTTATAAAAATGATACAGAAAGTGAGTTGAATTTTGTTAAGTAGGCATTTTCACTCGTCCTCGTCTCTGACGAGGATGCCATGGTTTTGAGTCATTGACTCACAATTTTATTTTACCTTTGCTATTTAAATGGATAGCTTGATTTAAAAGCATTATCAATTATCCATTAATTAATTATCAATTATTTTTTATGCCAGGTTTTGAACATTTTGGAAAAGAAGAAATTAAAGAAGTAAATGACGTGCTGGAAACCGGCATTTTAATGCGTTACGGTTTTGATGGCCCACGCAAAGGAATATGGAAAGCCAAAGAACTGGAAGAAGCCGTTTGCAGCACTTTTGGTTGCGATTATGCACAATTAGTAAGTAGCGGTACTGCAGCATTAACTGCCGCCATGAGCGCTTTAGGTATTGGCTATGGCGATGAGGTTATTATACCTTCGTTTACATTTGTTGCAAGTTTTGAAGCAGTAATAAGTGTTGGCGCCATTCCTGTTTTGGTTGATGTTGATGATACATTAACCTTAAGCCCTGTTGCTGTGAGGAACGCCATCACCCCAAAAACAAAATGCATTATGCCCGTACACATGTGCGGCAGCATGGCAGATATGGATGCGCTTCAGGCTATTTGCAAAGAACACAATTTGGTTTTATTGGAAGATGCCTGCCAGAGCATTGGCGGAACTTATAAAGGAAAAAAATTAGGTACCATTGGCGATGCCGGTACTTTTAGTTTTGATTTTGTAAAAACTATTACCTGTGCGGAAGGTGGTGTTGTTATGACAAACCGCAAAGACGTGTATATTTCCTGCGATGGTTACAGCGACCATGGGCACGACCATTTAGGAGCCGACCGCGGAGCAGACCTGCATCCTTTTATCGGTTACAACTTTCGCATAAGCGAATTACATGCTGCTGTTGGTTTGGCGCAAATAAAAAAACTCGATACTTTTTTAGCCATTCAGAAAAAAAATCACACCGCATTAAAAAATGCTTTGGCAACAATACCCGAAGTTTCTTTTAGAAGAGTACCCGACGAAAGTGGTGACAGTTGCACTTTTGTAAGCTGGTTTTTGCCAACGGAAGAGGCAGCAAAGGCTGTAGTTGCCGAATTAAAAGCACAAAATATTTTAGCAGGTAATTTTTACTGGTTCGTAAACAACTGGCATTACATCAGTAAGTGGGACCATCTTAAAAATTCAATAACGCTAAATTCATTACATCCTGATTTAAAGGCCGCGGTAATGCATCATGCCACAAAAGATTTTAACGCAAGCGATGCCATTATGAGCCGCTGCATATCAACAGCCATCAGCCTAACCTGGACGGATGAGCAGTTAAAAACAAAGTGCGACCAAATGGTAAGTGTTGTGAAAAAGGTGTTGAGTGAGCAGGGAGTAGAGTTGTAAAATCAGTACTGAAATATTAAAAGGGGCAATCGAAAGATTGTCTTTTTTTTTGCTTAGTTTCTGGGCAAAACGCCTGTATTAGGTTTCCCTTCTAAATAATCGTTGTATTGTAATGACCCTAAACGAAATCGCAATGGAATTTTTGTAACCTTTTCAATCTGCAATTCCCCTTTACAAAAAAATCCAAAATTCTGTGTATAAAAATTCGCGCTGATTGAAGAACAGGTTATCGGATTTAATAAAATATCCGGAGTGATACTGTTTTTTTCTGTTGATATTTTTTTATTGTCGGTATTGTGTAAATATGACGAAATGCTTACCTGAAGGGAGTTTTTTACATAAGGCGTTAAATTAAAATTATCCTTATCTGTAGCCAATTTTGCGGTGGAAATCTGCGAAAACACTGATGACACCACAAAAATCATGCAAAAAAATAAAAAATTAGCTTTTTTGAGTAGCATACTTAAAGTTATCTATGTAAATTTACGCTGTTATCCAGCAATTGGATTAATTGTTTAACCAGAAGTATTATTTACCCTAATCGAGATGTGCATATGGCTTTAAGTCAGGGATTATATCAAAAACAACTACAAAAACTATCGCCCCAGCAAATTCAGTTAATGAAATTGCTGCAGGTGCCTACTGCCCAGCTTGAAGAACGCATAAAAGAAGAAATTGAAGAAAATCCTGCTTTGGAAGAAGCTGAAGAAGGCCACGAAACAGAAATGGATGAAGCGCCTGATGAATTTGCAGATGGTGCAGGTGAAGAAACTGAAATGGATGGCAGTGCCGATGAATACGACAATATTGATATAAGTGAATATGTAAAAGATGGCGATGACGAAGTGGGAGATTACAGGCTTAAGGACAGCAACTATCCTGAAATAGATGAAAACAGGGTTATTCCCATAAAAGTGGAACGTGGTTTTAATGAGTTGATGATTGAGCAATTGGGTATGCTTACTATTGATGAAAATCAGAAAAAAGTAGCGCTGCAGATTATTGGTAATTTAGATGATGATGGTTATTTGCGGAGAGAGTTTTCTGCCATTGTTGATGACCTTGCCTTTCGGCAGAACATAACCACTACAGAAGAAGAAATTGCTGAATTGGTATTACAGATTCAGCAGTTTGACCCGCCAGGCATTGCTGCCAGAAACCTGCAGGAGTGTTTATTACTTCAATTGGAAAGAAAGCAACACGAAGGCAAGCATGTGGAAATGGCCATAAAGGTTTTAGAAAAATACTTTGAAGAATTTACTAAAAAACACTACGAAAAAATTCAACGCGGATTTGATTTGGATGATGACCAGTTGCGTGAAATAATAAATCAAATAATAAAACTTAATCCAAAACCCGCAGGCTCTGTTGGCGAAAGCAGAAGTGCTGAAAGCTACGTTGTGCCTGATTTTTTCATTTACAATAACGCTGGTAAACTTGAGTTAACACTTAATAATAAGAACGCACCCGACCTTAGAATAAGCGAAGGTTATCGTGACATGCTGAAGGAGTACGACCGCGGCAGTAAAAAAGATAAGCGGCAAAAAGAAGCAGTAATTTTTATCAAGCAAAAAATTGATGCCGCCAAATGGTTTATAGATGCTATTAAGCAACGTCACAATACCTTGATGAACACCATGGAATCCATCATGAATTATCAGCGTGAGTTTTTTCTTTCAGGAGAAGAAACTGATTTGCGCCCAATGATTTTAAAGCATATTGCAGAAGATACCAACCTGGATATTTCCACGGTAAGCCGTGTTGCCAACAGCAAATTTGTACAAACAGAATTTGGAACCTATCGCCTTAAATTTTTCTTTAGCGAAAGTTTACAAACAGATAGTGGCGAAGAAGTAAGTACACGTGAGGTTAAAAAAATATTGAGTGATATTATTGAGGCTGAAGATAAAAAGCATCCTTACAGCGACGAAAAGTTGACAGAAATGCTACAGGAAAAGGGATACAATATTGCACGCCGCACTGTTGCCAAATACAGGGAACAACTGAATATTTCGGTTGCCCGTTTAAGAAAAGAGTTATGACCGACCAATTAACAGCCCTTAATTCGAATAATGGAGCAATCGAAAGACCTGCAAATGTTTGCAGTTTTTCGATAATTACTAGAATTTTTGCACACGTTTTTTCTGTCATTTTCCATCCATTATTTATTCCTTTTTATGTAATTGGTTTTTTAGTTTACTGGCATCCTTCTTATTTTTCGGGCTTTAGTGCTTTTTCAAAGTTTGAAATAATGCGCTCTGTACTTGTAAATACAATTATATTTCCAGCATTTGCTTTATTGGTGATGAAAGGTTTAGGTTTTATAAAATCTATTATGCTGCACACACAGCAAGACAGGATTGGACCTTATCTTGTAAATATGATTTTTTACTTTTGGATGGCGAGAGTCTTCTTCAATTTCAAGCCAGAAATTACGCCTGTGCTTGCCACATTTATGACGGGAGTCTTTCTTACAACCGCCATAGCCCTAATAGCCAATATTTTTAATAAAATAAGTATGCACGCCATTGGTTGTGGAGGCATGTTGGGCATTTTTATTATTGTAATGAACAGCAACAGCATGTGGATGGCATGGCCTTTAGCACTGGCCATATTAATCACGGGTATGGTATGCACATCCCGTTTAATTGTAAGCGACCACACTACAAAAGAGATTTACACAGGCCTGCTCGTTGGTCTTGTTTGTCAGTTTGGGGCAGCATTTGTTATTCTGTAAAATTCAAAGCAAAATTTTTCTGAAAATTAAAAGGCCCTGCAATTAAGCAGAGCCCTTTTCTCCTGTCGTGCCTAACAATAAAAACTTTAAAACTGTAGATGAAATATAGTTTTCAATGTAGTATTTTTAAAAGCAGGTTTTTGTTGTGCCTGCAATTTTGTGTACGGATTTCTTATCTATAAATCGCTTTATACCAACCTTTTATTGTGTATTGTATCAAATGTTTACAGATATAATTCAACATCATATTAAAAAAGTAAAACCACTTCGCAACTTTACTCGATATAATAAATACAGTTCGTACATATCCTTGTTAAAAAGGTAGTAACGTTGCGTTTATTCTCCTATATGCCTACATAAATCTTTATCTTTGTATTTGATTGAAAACATTATGAATTTTAAGATTTTAATAAGTACGCTTGTTTTATTTTTCGCACTTACGGTTAAGGGCAACGTTAAAAGCACAGGTTTTGATAAATCAGCCTTTTATGCTGCCATAGCTTCAAACGATATAGAGGTTATTAATACTCAATTAGAAATTGTGAAAGCGGCTTCAATAAGTGAAAAGACTGCATACGAAGGTTTTTTATTGATGAAAAAAGCAGGAATAGTTAAATCTGCTAAAGAAAAATTGAGTTTGTTTAAAGCTGGCCGCACTAAACTTGAAGCATCTATTAAGAAAGAAAATAAAAATTCAGAGTTTAATTTTCTGCGTTTAATTATTCAGGAACATGCGCCTAAAATTGTTAAATACGATGATAATATCCAAAGCGATGTTATCGTTGTTCGCTCTAATTATAAGAGCCTTCCACAGGTAATTCAGCAGGCAATTATGGATTACAGCAAAAATTCAAAGGTTTTAAAGCTGCTGTAGCCTTAACTTCACATCGCATGAGTAAAAAAATTCTGGTTATTTACTATTCACAGTCGGGGCAATTGCAGGATATTCTTGACAATTTTACAGCACCCCTTATCGCCGCAGGCAACACAGTAGAAAAGGTACGGGTTGATGTAGCCAACGCTTATCCCTTTCCCTGGAAAGGTAAAAGTTTTTTTGCCGTCATGCCAGATTGTGTGTTGAGTGTACCTACAGAATTAAAACCTTTTCAAGTTAAAGAAAGTAAATACGATTTGATTATTTTGGGATACCAGGCTTGGTTTTTATCTCCAAGCATTCCGGTAAACTCAATCTTAAATCATCCAACGGTAAAAAATGTTTTAAAAGATACGCCCGTTGTTACTATAAACGGCGCAAGAAATATGTGGATTAGCGCCATGGAGCGCATTAAAAAAATACTAAAAAGTTCAGATGCAAAATTAGTGGGTAGTATTTCTTTGGTTGATAAGCACCACAATTTTGTAAGTTTTATTACTATCTTCCACTGGATGTTTAAAGGAAAGAAAGAAGCGTTCTCTATTTTCCCAAAGCCTGGTGTTTCTGATGAGGATATTGCACATACAAGTGTTTACGGCAATACTGTTCAAAAATATTTAGAAGCCGAAAGCTGGGATGGTTTGCAGGATGAGCTCATACAACAGAAAGCTATTGAAGTAAAGTATAATTTGATGTTTATTGAGAGTAAGGCAAGTAAAATTTTTGCTATATGGGCTAATATCATTGCAAAAAAGAAAAAAAAGACGGCCTGGCTTGTTGCATTCAAATATTATCTTTTAATTGCACTGTTTGTAGCAGCGCCGATAATATTAACAGTAGATTTTATTTTTTTCAAACCATTTTTGTCGGGGCGCATCAAAAGGCAAATACAACAATATTCAGGAATAAATTAATTATAAATACAGATGTCATTAAACGAGGTTTACATTATTAATACTTCTTCATTTTTTCCAAACAATCCAGTTTCTAACGATGAAATGGAAGATTACTTGGGTTATATCAATGATACACCATCAAGGTCTAAAGCAATTGTGCTTAGAAACAACGGTATAAAAAACCGGTTTTACGCATTAAATAAAGAAGGCGTTTCAACCCATACCAATGCAGAGATGACGGCATTGGCTGTAAAAGATTTATTTAAAAATAATCCTGATGGTATCAAATCGATAGAACTGCTTAGCACCGGAACTTCCACGCCCGACCAGTTGATGCCTTCTCATGGTGCAATGGTACATGGCTGGTTGCCCGAAACCGGACCTGTTGAAGTGGTTTCACCGGCAGGTGTTTGCTGCGCAGGCATGCACGCTTTTAAATATGCGTACCTGGCTACAAAAGCTGGCGATGTTAAAGAGTCTGTTACAACCGGTTCGGAGCGTTTTTCTGTTTCATTGGTTTCGGCCAATTTTGAAGATGAGGCACAGCGTTTAAAGCAACTTGTTGATGACCCATACATTGGTTTTGAAAAAGAATTTTTACGCTGGATGTTATCTGATGGTGCCGCAGCTTTTCATTTATCAAACAAAAAAAATGAAGAAGGCATTAGCCTAAAGGTTGAGTGGATGGAAGGTTTTTCTTATGCCAACGAACTGCCGCCGTGTATGTACCAAGGCGGAGAAAAATTGAAGGACGGCACTTTAAAAGGTTATCAGGATTATACGCCGGAGGAATTAAATGCACAATCTATATTAAGTATAAAGCAAGATGTAAAATTACTTAGCAAGAACATCGTTTTGTATGGTGGCTACGGCGTTTCAGCATCACTTGCAAAACATGGTGTTAAGTCCGAAGAAATTGATTTCTTTTTACCACACATGAGCAGCGAGTTTTTTAAGGATAAAATTTATCAGCAATTAATAGCTAACGAAACAGGCATTATGTACGATAAGTGGTTTTTTAATTTGAGCCGCGTTGGTAATGTTGGAGCGGCTTCAGTTTACTTTATGGTTGACGAATTATTTCACAGCGGCAAATTAAAAAAGGGCAATAAAATTTATCTATTGGTTCCGGAGAGCGCTCGTTTTTCTTACATGTATTGTTTGCTTACGGTTTGTTAAGCATTTATTTGTTGTATTGTAGTAAATTCATATCTACATTATGAAAAAAGAAGAAATTCCACAGGACGATGGTGCTCTAAATAAACTAACCAAAGAGGTAGTTTATGCTGTTGACAGTTCGGGTAACTATACCGCCGAATTGAGCACAGGGTGGGATGTAAAATCTACTGCTTTGGATTTAACCTGGGGTGATATTGAAAAAAGAATTGAAGATGCCAGGCAAAAAGTTTTAAATAATGAAGCAAGTCCCATTTTATATTTTATTAAATTAAGGTTGATGGACATCGGCATTGTTGCTGCCTATACAGGTTTTTGGAAAATGACTATTAAGAAGCATTTAAAACCTGCTGTATTTAAACGCTTACCTGAAAATAAATTACAGAAATACGCCGATGCATTTAATGTAAGTGTGGAGGAATTAAAAACTATGAAGCTGCATGAAGACTGAATTTGAACACTTACAGGCAGCGCATTGCGAAAACGGCGTTACTACAAATTTGCTGCGTTCAGCCGGTGCAGAAAAACTTACCGAGCCTCTTGCGTTTGGTATCGGTTCCGGTTTATTTTATGTACAACTTCCTTTTTTAAAAATAAATAACGGACCTGCTATTGCTTTCAGAACCATGCCAGGCCTAATTTTTAAAAGAACCTGCACCGCACTTGACATACCGGTTTTTCGTAAAAAATTTGCATCCCGAGAAGCGGGAAAAAAATATTTAGACGAGTGCCTTGCAAACGGACAGCCTGTGGGTGCACAGGTTGGCGTTTATTACCTCACTTATTTTCCTAAAGAATATCGGTTCCATTTTAATGCACACAACATGATTGTGTTTGGTAAGGAAGATGACCGATATCTTATCAGCGACCCTGTAATGGAAAATGTTACCTCACTTTCAGAATACGAATTAGACCGTGTTCGTTTTGCAAAAGGCCCTTTTGCACCCCACGGACAAATTTATTATCCGAAGGAAAAAAGAATAGTAACTGACGAGCAAATGCGCAAGGCGATTGTGAAAGGTATTAAGCGGAATGTTAACCACATGATAAAGATACCGGGTAACATTGCAGGTGTTAAAGGTATTGCCGGCACCGGTAAAAAAATAAAGAAATGGAAAGATAAACTCGGTGATAAAACTGCCGGTTTATATTTAGCCCAACTGGTGCGTATGCAGGAAGAGATTGGAACAGGCGGCGGAGGTTTCCGTTATATTTATGCAGCTTTTTTGCAGGAGTCACAAGCTTATCATCCGATTGATGAGTTGATGGATATTTCAAAAATATTTACTGAAGCTGGTGATAAATGGCGAACTGCTGCTGTGCAGGCTGCGGGTATTTACAAAGGACGGATTGGTAGTCAGGCCGATTATAATGTAATGGGAGATTATCTTATCGAGATATCAGAAATAGAGAAAAAAGCTTTTCAGGCATTGAGCAAAATAAAATGGAATTCATGAGCAATGCTGCAGTGCGAATAACCAACCTTGGATTTACTTATCCACGTGAATCAACTTCCTGCTTTTCCAATTTAAATTTAGATGTGCTGGAGGGAGAACGCTTTGGTTTATTTGGGCCAAATGGCGCGGGCAAAACCACGTTAATGAATTGTATGACTGGTCTGTTACTATACCAGCAAGGCAGCATACAATTACTTGGTAACGAAATTGCACACCACAAAAAATCAATCAACAAACTTTTTGGTTTTGTACCACAGGATTTTTCTTTTTACCAGGAACTAAGTCCGGTAGAAAACCTGGCGTTCTTTGGCGCATGGTCAGGACTTAATAAAGCAGAAATAAAAAACAAAACAACGGAGTTATTGGAGGTGATGGGGCTTACAGATGTTCGTAATAAAAAAGTGGAAGAGTTTTCTGGAGGAATGAAACGCCGTGTAAACCTTGCCATAGGAGTAATTCACAATCCTAAAATTTTATTTTTAGATGAACCAACAGTTGGTGTTGATGTGCATACACGCCATGCCATTATCTCTTATCTGAAAAAATTAAATGAAGAAGGCACTACGCTTGTTTATACATCGCACCAATTAAGCGAAGCCGAAGACCTTTGCAATAAAGTAGCGCTGATTGATGATGGAAAAATAATTGCCCATGATACTTTGCAGCAGTTAATGCACGACCATAAAGAAGAAGGCCTGGAAGGTTTGTTTATTAATTTAACCGGTAAATCTTACAGGAATTAGCAATGTTTAAACTCTGGAGCACCATACTAAAAGATATACGCATTTTAACCCGGGATAAACTTGGGCTGGTATTTATGTTTGTAATGCCAATTGTTTTAGCCATTGTAATTACGGCTGTACAAAACAGCACTTTCGAAATGTTGAACACCAACACCGTACCCATGCTCATGTGCAACCGCGATACCGGCGAGGCAGGAAGGCAAATGGAAGCCGCCATTGTAAAAGTGGGCATGTTTAAATTAAAGCAAGTAGAAGTAGGCCAAACTGACAAACAGATTTCTGACAGAATGCATGCAAAAGATGCTGTTATCGCTATTATTATTCCGGAAGATTTTACACAAAAACTAAAACAGAAAGCCGAAGAAACTGCAAAGAAAGCGTTGAAGAATTTCGGTATGCAAACAGATAGTGTGATTGTTGATACAAGCGCTGTTCAACCCCTCACTTTATTGTATCATCCGGTGTTGCAGGAGTCTTTTAGGCATTCAATAAATGGTGCTTTAAAAAGTGCTTTACAGGTAGTTCAAAATAAAGAAATTTTAAAAAGCCTCTATTTCGCCTTAAATGATAAGGCAATGCCAGATAGTTTTGAAAATGAATTAATGAGCAACCAAGTTGCTATTAACGAAGTACCCGTATCAAGAGATGGCAGCAGAAATATTCCCAATGCATCACAACACAACGTTCCTGCATGGACGGTTTTTGCCATGTTCTTTATTGTAATTTCTCTGGGCGGAAGCGTGGTGAGGGAAAAGTTAAATGGCAGTTTTATCCGCTTAAAAACCTTGCCTACAAATTATATTGTAGCCTTAATTTCCAAACAGCTTTCTTATTTATTTGTAACTTTTATACAAGCACTGGTTGTGTTCTCAATAGGTATTTGGCTATTCCCGATAATGGGTTTACCTAAATTAGATTTACCTGCGGATATAACCGGTGTTGTAGTTGTAACGCTCATATGTGGCTGGTGTGCAGTTAGCTACGCCATAATGATTGGCGTTTTTGCAAAAACTCAAGAACAGGCAAACGGAATAGGCGCTGTATCCATTGTATTAATGGCTGCTGTAGGTGGTTTGCTGGTGCCAAGTTTCGCCATGCCGGCTTCATTTCAGATTGTAATGAAAATGTCCCCGCTGCATTGGTGTTTGGAAGCCTATTATGGGTTATTTTTGGAAGGCGGAAAATTTAAAGATGTTCTCTTAAATATAATACCTTTATTGGGTATTACTTTAGCGATACAATTAATTACTATTTACGGGTTGAAAAGAAAAAACCTGATTTGAAATAAATTATTATGGAAACAGCAGAATTGAAACTACAGCTTAAAAAGCAAATCATCGAATTCTTAAACCTGCTTACGGTTATTCCTGAAGATATAAAAGATGATGAACCGTTATTCGGCGAAGGGCTCGGACTAGATTCTATTGACTCCATAGAGTTGATTGTTTTGCTGGGTCGTGAATACGGTATCGAAATAAAAGACCCTAAAGAAGGTCGCAAAATTTTAACCGATATCAATACGATGGTTGCTTATATTGAGGAGCATCGTACAAAATAAAAAGTTTCAAAAAAAAATGCTTTGCATTTTTTGAATTTGTTGACAAGCATTTGAGCCGTGATGAAACTTCATTGGCGACGCTCCGTTCAAATTCAGTTTTTCAATTTGGCTTTATCCACACGTATTGCCTACATAAAAATTGTACGTAATAATTATAAATAAAGATTTTAAAAATAAAGATTGAGCAGAATTTTCATAACAGGCATGGGCGTAATAAGTGCTATAGGAAATTCTGTAGCCGAAAATCATGCTGCACTTAAAGATGGCATTTGCGGCCTTAAAAAAGAACTCAATCTTTTTCCCTCAAAATATGCAGGTGTTTTGCCTTTTGGTCAGGTGCAGATAAGTTCAGTAGCACTAAAGCAAAAATTACAAATTACAGAATCAGGCGTTACAAGAACAAGCTTACTGGCTGCTCATGCACTTGAGGAAGCAGTACAAAACAGCGGCTTATCTGCTGCGGAAATCAGTTCGGCAGAAACTGCATTAATTGGCGCCAACACCGTTGGTGGCATGTGTTTAACTGATGAATTGTATGCTGATGCAAATACAAAAGAAGGCGGTTCTGAATACACATCCTCATACGATTGTGCTTCTGTAAATCTTTTTTTGCAAAAGCATTATAAAATGAATGGTATTATCAATACCATTAACACAGCTTGTTCATCATCTGCCAATGCAATTATGTATGGTGCCATGCTTTTACAAAATGGTTTTGCAAAAAGAGCCATTGTTGGCGGTACTGATAGCCTTGCAAAATTTACAATAAACGGTTTTAATGCCTTGCATATTTTATCACCTGATAACTGCACGCCATTTGATGAAGGCAGGCAAGGTTTAAACCTTGGCGAAGGTGCTGCATTTTTAGTTTTAGAAAAAGAAGAAGACCTCAACGGTAAAAAAGTATATGCAGAGTTAGCTGGCTATTGCAATTCCAATGACGCATACCATCCTTCATCCTTATCTGATGAAGGTGATGGCCCCTTTCTTTCTATGCAGGGCGCATTGCAGATTGCAAATCTTGCTGCCGATAAAATTGATTTTATTAATGCGCACGGCACTGCAACTGAAAATAACGACCGGGTTGAAAGTGAAGCAATGATTCGTTTGTTTGACAAACCACCAGCTTTCTCATCTACCAAGGGGAATATTGGCCATACACTCGGAGCTTCTGGTGCCATTGAAGCTGTGTATAGTATTTTAAGTTTGCTCAATCAGGAAGTGTATGCTAATCTTCATTTTAAAAACAGCATACCATCAACCGGCTTAACGCCGGTGCAGGAATATAAAAAAATGCCGGTGAATCATGTAATGAGTAATTCATTCGGGTTTGGCGGTAATTGTTCATCACTTATTTTTTCTAAAGTTTAAGCCTTGCTGTATATCCACAAAACATATTGCATATCACCACAGCAAAATCCTTTGCAGGATAATATTGAATTAATAAATGAGCCGGCTGATAAAAAGCTACTGGCAATTGAACCTTCTTACACGCAAATTCCACCGGGTATTTTAAGGCGCATGGGTAAGGCTATAAGAATGGGTGTGGGCACAGCATTGCCTTTAATCGATGACAAAAATCCTGTTGACGGCATAATCATGGGTTCAGCCAATGCAGGATTAGACGAGTGTGTTAAATTTTTAATGCAGATTGTTGATTACGATGAAGGACAACTTACGCCCAGCAATTTTGTACAAAGTACCGGTAATGTAATTGCCGGTCAGTTAGGCCTAATCAGCAAAAATAAGGGATACAATATTACTCATATTCACCAGGGATTAGCTTTTGAAAACGCATTGATTGATGCCATTATGCAACTAAATGCAAATCCTGAAAAAAGTTACCTGTTAGGTGGTGTTGATGAAATTTCTCCATACCATTACAATATTGAAACCTTAAACGGAGCTTATAAAAAAGAAGATATCTCAAATAAAAGTCTGTATGAATCAGATACAGCAGGTTGCCTGCCGGGCGAAGGTGCTGCTATGTTTGTGGTAAATGCAAAGGCAGATTTGGCCATTGCTGGTGTAAAAGCAATTCATACAATACATACATATGATGTTGATTTGGTAAAGCAACAATTAATATCGTTCCTTGAAAAAAATCAGGTTTCAGAAATCGACTTGCTCATCTCCGGCGAAAATGGGGACAACAGAACATTACCTTTTTATACTGCTTGTGAATCTTTGCTGGGTGTTGATATTTCAATTGTACGCTTTAAACATCTTTGTGGGGATTTTGCAACAGCATCTACAATCGGCCTCTGGTATGCCTGTGAAATTTCGCAAACGCAACATATTCCCCAGCAAATGGTTAAAAGGAATTCTGCAAAATCAGCATACAAAAACATTTTGCTTTATAATAATTTTAAAGGGTATCAGCATAGTTTTATGTTAATAGCATAAATATCAGGCTACTTGTAACTGCGCCTTACATTTAAAATGCACCAACTCATCTTTATAAATAGAAGCCACAATATTTATTGTGCCATTTTCATCTGTTATATATTTTATGGTTGCCTGCACAATGTTATTTTCCTGCGGATTTATAACCGCCAAAAACTTCATGTCTGCCGCTTGGGCAAGATTGGTCTGTTTATCAAGCACATGCTCCACAATTTCCTTAATCATCTGCATCATGCACACACCCGGCACAACAGGCTGATTGGGAAAGTGGCCTTCAAATATTTTATGGTCTGCATTGATAGAAATAGCCGCCCAAATTTCGGTAGCTGATGATTCTGTATCGTTGATGGTAAAAAAATCGTTCAGTAAAATCATCTTTCTATTTTTTTCAGGCCAATATTAAATTCAAATGTTTTGTG
>JBBQPX010000005.1:0-20293 GCA_038216775.1 Chitinophagales bacterium | reverse complement strand
CCTGCCAAAGCAGTTGCTACCTGCCACTGATATTCCTTTGTACCAGGTAATGCTGTCGGATCGGTTAAAGCTCCGGTAAAGGTTGATGAACTTCCTATACAACCCGCAATATAACCGGCGTTTACAACAGGTATCGGATCGCAGGATCCGAACTGAATATCATCTATACCCAAATCGTTTCCGCAACCACCTGGCCCAGCGTTTACCAATTCAAAAATAAGAGAAGTGTAAGTACCCGGACTTGTAAACTTTAAACCAAATTGCTGCCAGGTTGTATCAATAATATCTGCTGTAGTTAACGTTGCAATAGTAGTTAATGTAGTTCCATCCAAAACATTTAACTGTAGTTTTGGATACTTAAAACCTCCAACACCATCACACACTGTTTTAAAATTTGAATTACCTAAAAATGCCGAATAAAATGAAACAGAGTACTGTTGGTTGGGGCAGACGGTATAAGTAAAACTTCCCCTGTATAATTTTGTGGAAGCAGCATCTGCATTTACCACCAGCATGGCACCATTAGCTCCGCCAGTATGATCTGTAAGATTTACAAAACGTGTTGTATTTGCGTTTTTTGCATTATTGGTTATTGCGTATCGTTCCACAGGTAGTGGCACTGTTGTACTGCCCGTGTAACTGGTAGTACCAGCTCCGCCACTTGCGCCTGAACCTACCACCGGTGCCGGAATAGTAGTGCCTAAACCGGTACCCAGAATGCTGCCAAAATCTTGCGTAAATAGTACTTTGGTAAGCGAAATACAAGGCGATCCCGTAGGAGTAACTGAAATTAAAAGCGGTGTTGGCTCATCTTCTCCAAAATCATCAGGCTTGTCATTTGCACTAGGATCAGGATTATTGTTATTGTTATTGCCATTCATCGACATATCCTTTAGGGCATTACTGTTAAAATCTGTAGCTGTTGCTGCTGCCCTGTTATAATAAATAACACCAGAAATAATATTAGAAAGCCTGCAGGAAATTCTGATTGTAAAACTATTGTTAACTATCGGATAATTTGGTAATGTATTTATGCCGCTTAATAAGTTGTAATTTATAGCGAACGGACCTACACCGGTGTATAATGGATTTACTGTATAACCATTGGGATTTACTGGAATGGTAACACTTACATTTGATACATTTGCTGCTCCATTTATATTAGCCAACGTGTCCAGTACCTGCACGTTATTAACATCCATATTACCGTAATTTTTAACTACAATATCATATACCACATTGTACTGATTGGGGGTGCCTGTAGGTGTAACCGATATTAGTTTTTTTGCAGCACCAATCCCGGACACTATTGTACCAAAATCTGATGTTGACGCTACGGTACCAGATTTTGTAACATTTGTAGTAATGGCAGTAAGTGGATTAATTTCATAGAATGGACAACCACCGCCTGAAAAGGCTGCAATTGTTTCTCCTTCTGCATAAGTTAATCCAACAAAATTACCGGTCAATTTAACTGTATCTATGTAAGTACAAGTTAAATTAGCACCTGTGCCTGTATATGCCGTATAATTAGGCGTAAATAATTTATTGTCAGATACAAAAAACATTTGACCAGATGGAGACATCGCTACATCACCGGCGCCCGCCGTATAAATTTTTGCGCCACCGGTTAGTGCTAAAGTATCCGCTGCACCTAAAACTCCGGTAGTAAAATTAATTGACCTCAGCATCATTTTATACTGTCCTGCAATAGGCACCGTGGTAAATTCAAGCACAAATGCGTTTCCATTATTATCAAAAGCTACACCTAATAAATCGGCAGCGTATGAACGAATAGTATCTAATTTATTGGCAGCCGTGCCGGGGCAGGTACCTACGGGCCAGCTCCACGCATAGGTTCTGGTTGATGGTGTGTAGGTTGTCCATAGATAATATATTTTATGATCTTTAGGATTTAATGAAACGCTGGCAAGGTTTGATGTGAACTTTTGTGTTCCTCCTACAGGAGTACCAATTCGCAGTTGCGGAGTGCAAGGGGCTACTAAGCCGCCGGTTGCACTCCGAATAATGTTGGTGCTACCATCATAATTATAAAAATTTATCCGTGCTGTGCTTCCTCCACACGCCGATGTAGTTCCTACAGCAAACGGATAACTTTTAGTTGCAATTATTTGTGCACTAGCAAGCTGTACAAAGCATATAGCCGCCAGCAAGGTGAGTAAAAATGGTTTCATAGTCGCTTATTTATCGGATATTTTTTATTATATTTTGCTATTGCACTATCATCCTGCTAACATCTGTTACGGCTTCATTTCTTATCACATTAATCATATAAATTCCGCTGGCTGATGTTGCAACATCGTAATTAATAAATTCTTTTTTTGTTGATGTTTCAAATACCGTTTTACCGGCTGCATCAATTATTTTTATTTTAACCAGCTCCGCATTTTTATTTTTGAAGGCTATTTTAACAACAGCATGTGCAGGATTTGGCGATACAGTTATTGAGTTTACTTGTGCATTTTGCATGCGCACAATATTGCTGTATTGTACTTCATTATTATAATAAATCTTTGCTTTGTAATAGGTATCATCGGCATAAGGAAAAGCATCAGCAAACTGAAAGTTTATGGCCTGGCTTGTTGTGTTAGAGAGATTCATTAAACCGGCATAAGTAAAATCTGTACCATTGCTTCCCTTCATAACCTCAACCTTTAATACCGGTTCAGTATTAACTAAAGACAGGGAAACATCATTACCAGTTGATGTTTTATGTACTGAAAAATCAAGAATTTTTGCGGCAAGCGATATTAGTTTATTGGCAGAACCTGTTGACATGGTTCTTGCACTATCATCAATAAATACATTTGTAGCAGTAAATGAAAGATTATACTCAAGCGTATTAGATACTGGAGCACTTACGCCATTGCCTGCATAAGAAATGTTACCGCCACCCCAATCATAAAAAACTATTGTAGTATCTTTTGTCCAGCTGCTTGCAGCATTGGTAGCATGTACAACTACCGGTCCATTAAAATAAGCTACATTACTACCGGCTGTTCTGGTTTGTGTACCTATTTGTAAATACAATTTTTTTGAGATAGCTCCACTATTCCAGTTTACACTATGAATAGGATTACCAACTCCACCAACAGCAGTTGTTCCTTTACCAGAACCGCCCACATAATCTTTAAAAAACTCTGAAATATCTACACCCAAAACTGCATTAAAATGGTTTTTTAAAGAGTCGGTAGTTGCAGCCTTGCCTTTAAGTGCTGTTTGATAATTTTTTACTGCCTGCGAAAATTTGGCATCTCCACACATTGTTCTTAACATTGATACAATCATAGCGCCTCGTTCGTAAACTGTGCTTCCATAATTGGTATTCCACATTCCATCTGAGGAAGATGCATTACTGTTAGGCATCCATGCGCTTTCAGAAGTAAGATTAAGTGCATTAGTTTTTGTTGAAGATCTTTCGCTAAAAGCGGTATAACCCAAGCCAGATGCTAATTCAGGCGCAAGCGCCTCGCTATATCGTGCAAAACCTTCTGCCAGCCATAGGTCGTTCCAGGTTGCAAAACTTACATTATCTCCAAACCATTGGTGCATCAGCTCATGCGTTAATGTTTTTATATTAAACTGAGCTGTAGCAATAGATGAAAAAGTTTGGTGTTCCATACCGCCTGCACCCAGGCATCCATCGTAAAAGCCATGTTTTTCAAGCTTAAAAGGATAGTCTCCAAATAGGTTACCTAAGCCGGGTAGCAATGCTGTAACCTTATCCATATTAGTAACTTTTGCCGCCTGCCCAGTTGAGTTGGCCAGCAAATAGTACACAACTGGTAGCATTGTGCCGTTTACATTTACAGTTCTGTAGTATTTTGTATATTTTGCTACTGCAAGGCAAACTAAATAAGAAGCTATCGGGTAACGGGTTTTGTAGGTGAAAGTTCTGTTAGCACCAGTTATTGTTGAATCAATTAATTTTCCATTAGATGCTACCCAAAAAGTATCGCTGCCTGCAACCCAGGGTACAGTTACAATAATGTCCATAGAATCTATCTTATCCTGCATATCTGCCTTGCATGGCCACCAATCTCTGTCTTCAAAAGATTCTGATAATGTACTCATAAACTTGTTTGGCGTCGCACCGCCAATTTGGTAACCTTGTGCTGCGCCTGATACAGCAGGTGGCGTGCCTGAATAAGTTATAACAACTGAATCAAGCGTATTTACAGCTACAATTGTACTAGGTAGTGTAATCGTTAAAATATTTGATGCTAAGGTTTTAACACAGGTTGTACCATGGTATTTTACCGTAGTTGTTGCTCCAAAAGAAGCACTGTTTAAATCGAAGCTGATTGAAGAAACATTTGCAGCAGTTGTTTTAAAATAGGTAGTTACTACGCCAGAAAGGCTTTTTCCTACATTAGGACTTTGTACCGTCCAGTTGCACCTATGATAAACAACATCAATATTTGCGCCCGTTCCGCTATAGCCTGTTGTAGCATTTACAACTTCAGGATCAACAAAATGTTGCTGGGCCAATGTGGTTTGCCAAGTTAATAATACTAAGCTAACTAAGTATAACTTAAATTTCATCAGGATATCGTTTACGGTTTTTGGTGGATATTGTATCAGTGGGATAAAACGTAAAATAATTACACAAATTGCATAAATAACTATATTTCTGTAAACTTTTTTCTACAAATAGGTCTGCTTTATCACTAAGTTGATATAAGTATATACACTTAGCTATGTAGTTATCTAACTAATATTACCTAAATTAATGTGTTTATCAATATTTTATATATTAAAACATTATTTTTAGTATAATTATGATAAATTAGATTTAGACTCAATACATATGTTTCAATTATGAGGGATTATTTAAAAAAAATCCATTACAAGAGATGTTTTCATCAAAAAATGGAATGGAGATGAATGGTTTTTGAGGGAAGATTTATAGAAAAATGTTTGAGTTATAGCAAACTTAAGGATGGTAGCTTTCAAGATCACCCACACAGATGCAAAAATTATTTATAAAGATGGATTTGTTTGTGGCATTGTAGTAAGTCGTGGGCAGACTGCATCGCAAATATCGATTGAGAACATACTAAATCCAACGCCTAAATTAGGTAAACGAGAAAATCAATTAACGATTATGCAGAATTAGCTGGTATCAGTTGCTTTGTATTAATGCAGCTTATGATATGGACCGATATTAAGGATATAATGGCACAAAATTGTGTTATGTATCATCATTTGCACTTGTATTTCCTTAATTTATAAGTATAAGTTTTTCGGTAAACAGTTCTTTATTTGCCACTACCTGTAACATATAAAATCCGTTACTGTATTTGGCGAGCCCATTAAGCAGTATAAGGTTTTTTCCCTTAACAACTTTTGCTGTTTGCTGTTCCATTAGTTTTCCGGAGCTGCTTATTATATAAATAACAATATCAGCGCTTTTATCAGCGTAAAAACTTACTTGAGCGTAAGCTTTTGCAGGATTTGGCAAAACGGAGAGGCTCCTCACAGTTTGTACTTTTTTTAGTACCAGAATATTACTGTATTTAAACGCTCCATCCTTTCCAATAACCTTTAGGCGGTAATAAATAATACTATTGTCAATGTCCGTAATATTATCATTGTAAGAAAAAGTTTGTTGAGTATTGAGAGCTACACTTTGCCTGATGGTAGCTACGCTGGCGAAATCATGCTCAACCGTTTTTCTTTCCAATTCAAAATAGGCTATTTCTTTGTCTGCAATAATTGTCCAACTTAACAGGGTAGTATTGTTTCGTTCTACTAGGTTAAAATTAAGAAACTGAACGGGTAAAACATATCCTACAAAGCGCCAATCCCTATCTGTTTGACTCAACATTGTTTTTTGAACCGTTGTTCTGGAACCAGGTGTGGCATCGCCTGCAAAAGAGCCACCATTGCCCATTCTGTAGGATGTTCCTTTTATATTAGTAACAGAGTTTAAGGAATCGAAACGATTATCAAGGCCATCACCATCTGAATCCAATCCTGTAAGCGTTACATTATCATCGGCAATTCCATTGAGGTTGAAATCATTGCCTTCAACAATATCAGGCAAGCCATCGGAATCTGTATCGAGGTCTCTGTAATCTGGAGTACCATCTGCATCGTGGTCGTAAACATAAATACCCGAGCCCCCAAAACCAGAAATATTGTCGTAAGTGTTTACCAATCCATCGCCATCTGTATCCGTAGTGCCGGGCAATAAATAACCGGCTGTTGATTGCCCTTCTATATTATCCGGAATGCCATCGTCATCGGAGTCAATATCCAGATAGTCGGGATAAGGGTCTGCATCTGTAAATCTTAATCCCAACGAACTTCTGGAAGATATTACAGTTGCCCAGCCATTGCTACCAATAGCACCGTCAACAATGCCATTGAAGTTTGCATCCGGAAACCCGGCTTCAATCACATCAACTATTCCATCGCCGTCGCTATCAAGGTCGTATGGGTTGGGCCTAAAGTCGCGATCTTTATTTTTATTTGGATAAATATCAGCCCTTCCATCTACCGGAGAAAGATCCGGCCCTGTTAATAACAATCCATTAAGCAACTCGTAGCTATCGTGCAACCCGTTTCCATTATTATCAACAAAACCATCCGGCTTTCCATCGTTATTTACATCTGGTGCACCAACTTCTACGGCATCAGGAATGCCATCGTTATCGCTATCCAAATCCAGATAATTAGGTATACCATCTCCGTCAAAATCAGGGGCTCCTAACCCAATACCCGAACCATTTACACCCGTGTTATTAGCATCTACATTTTGCGAAAACCCATCGTAGTCTGTTTCAGTAAAATTATCAATAATACCATCGCCATTTGTATCTACGCCATACGATTCCACCACATCGGGTATGCCATCATTATCACTATCCCGGTCGTATTGGTTGGGTAAGCCATCGAGGTCCTTATCCGATAAATCATTCACGCCGTCGGCATTGGTATCAACCCATCCTTTCCAAAAATCCATATCTTGAAAATTGGGAATACCATCGTTATCCGAATCGGCTCCCCAATCAAAATTATCAATGTAGATATCACCGTTATTATCTACATAACCTGGATAAGCTGGATCATTCCAATTGGGAATGCCATTTCCGTTATGGTCTTGCAGGGCAAGTGGATCGTTAAATTCCACATAGTCAGGTATACCATCATCATCATCATCAATATCGGGGCATAGGGTTATTATCACTTGTATTCTGGCCGTATCCGAGCAGCCTGCCCCATTGCTAAAATACGCCCAATAAACACCCGAACTGGTAACTGCATTGTACTGATTATAAAGATTTGCCGGTATAAAAGGCTTTGCCGAATAAAAAGTATATCCAGCATACCTGGGCCAGGGCAGCATAACACTCGCCACCGGGCAATGCACCACTAGCAATGTATCTTTGGGACTAAAGCATGAACCTGTAACAGGAGAAATCACGGGGCCTTTTATAATACAACCAGAAGTAATAACACCGCTGGAATCATACAAAGCAGTTCCAGATCTTTTTCCGTTATAACTTATCCTTGCTTCATTTCTTATTGAACCTATACAAGCTAAAATATTGCAAGATGAGGCAGTAACCACATTAAATTGAATGTTCCCGCTTTGGCCAGGACCAATATTGCCACCCGTTGTCGCATTTGCGCCTACACCCATTCTAAACACAACGCGGTTATTTATTACATCGTATTCGGCTTGGTCATCGCCTGATGCGTCTGTTTTTGAAAAGCCATTAATAATTAATGAGCCGGGCACATAGGCTGACCCCAAGGGGATGTTATCGTAAATTATTGTGTTAGTACTGGAGTCGTTACCTGCATTAGAATAATTAACTTGATACCTTAGTATATCACCCGGCACCAGCAATCCGCCATTTATATCCGTAGCAGTTTTATCGAAAGTGAAGGTTGGATTGTATTGCGATATAGAAGTAGTTAAGACATTTACAATAACGTTTTCACTGTTTGAAAAAAACCTTACGGTGGCCGATGTTTGGCTGTTTGATAACTGGGCATTGGCACTATTGGGTAAATCAAAAATAGAGGCATCGTAACCAAGGGTGTTATTAAATGCCGGAGAACGAGTGCTAACCACCGCTCCTTTATGAGAAATTTTACTATTCCATGCGTCCGCTGCGCCATTTAAAGGAACAGCAACTGTAGCCATATTATAAAAAGATGGTGCTCCGTTTTGTTTAAACTGAAAGCCATCGGTTGAGCTCCTATCACCATCATATACAACAGTACCTAATTCGCAACTGACAGGGCCTGCAGCCGGCGTTAAAAATCCTGTAATAGACACGTCAACATTTCCGCTGCCATTTTTTACACCAGCGCAACCATCAAAAACAGTTAAGTTCTGCGGTGGCAAAGATGAATTTCCGTACACAATTACTATTGTCCATCCACCATAGGCATCTAAAATACCTACCGGCGATACAACATCGGCAACAGTGTAAGTGCCATTTGGGCTTGTGAGATTTACCAATGACGTAATATCTTTAAAACACTCAAACCCGGAGTGAGCGTACCCTGGAATTAATGTATTGTTCCAGTAATCTGTTTGTGTGGAGGTGATGGCAGTATAATTTGAAGCTCCTGGAAGTTTTATTTTACAAGTGGTTTCTCCCGTTATCCAGGCTACGTTTGCACCGCCACCACCCTGACCCGTTCCCCAATATAATCCTGCAAATAATACATTGGAGCAAGATGGCAGATTCAGATTTGCCGATGAAGAATTATGCGTTCCGTTGTTGCTTAAGCCAACCACTTCCATATCAAAAGACATATCAGCTGATTGTACAGCAGCTGTATGTATTTCAACAGCAATAGTATTGGAACCAGTAGAAAAAAATGCCGGGCTTAAATTAAACGTAACATTTTCGGCAGCACCAACAACTATGTTTGAAGAAGCCAGCGTTGCATAGGTTCTGCCAGCAGGCATATTATTGGCAGCACGTTCAACACCATTTATATAGATTACTATCCCATCATCTCTTTTTACATTAAGCTGAATTGTTTGAAAAGTAGTACTAAGTTCTAAAGCAGTAAAACTTACACTCTGCCTGAAATAATAAGCGGTATATTTATTACAAGCTGTAGTTGGCGCACAGGGTGCCGAAGCACCGCATGGTACTGTTGAACTGCGTAAGCAGGTTGTTTGCGCAGCATTGTAACCATATTTACCGGCACCTGCAACAGGTACGCCTCCTGTGTTCCAGCCGGCAGGTAAAACATAAGCTGTATTAGTCCACGTTCTGCCCCCACCATCATTTGCAGGGGCGGTAGCACCTGCATAGTAATTCCATACACTGCCAAAGGCTAATTTAGATACGGTGTAATTATCAATGTCTATATCAATGCCGGCTGCACCGTTCTTTGTGGTTCCCGCTGGTGGCACTTCACCTGTGCCGGGAGATCCGGCACCAATGCCTGTGGTTGAAACAATGCTGTTGGCCACATATACAATACTTCCTTTTGCAGATGCATTGTAATACCGGGCCGTAAAAGGGCGCAGTATTTGTGCACCAACGGTATTGGCAAACAACTGAAATACTATCAATATGTTTAAACATATTCTCATTGCAATGGCTTCTTAAACCTAATTCGTTTTTTAAAACATTTTAAACGAGTTATTTATTGAAACATCTAAAATCTATCATTATTGAATAATTACTTTATTACTAATTCGGCCACCTGAATCATTCGTTACCATTAGTACGTAAATGCCCTTTTTTAAACTTATGTTTTTTACTGTCCCTCCATTTCCAACAGAAAAAGATTCTTTTAAAATCTCTTTTCCGAGAAGGTCTATAATTGCAAGCTGCACCTTGGCTGGTTTGTTTGTTTTTATAGCAACAGTTAAATGCTCGTTTCCTCCATTAAGAATTTCTATTGTAAAATTTTTGTTGCTTTTATAATTCACTTTTTTTATCTCATGATAACTGGTATTGCCATCAAAATCTTTTTGGGATAGCCTGTAATAGCTGTCTCCTTCAAAGGGAGCAAAATCTATTAACTGATAGCTATGGCTTGCCGCTGTAGTTCCTGCGCCAGCAAGCTGGCCTACAAAAACAAAATTGACAGCATCGTTAGATTTTTCTATAGTAAAATGTTTGTTGTTGTTTTCTTGAGATGTACTCCAGCTAAGCAATACGTTATCGGCATTTACTGTTGCATTAAAAGCGCTAATGGCAACGGGCAGCGCACCAGAGACTGTTACGTTATAAACATCCTGAATACAACCACCAACGGCGGCATCACTTACCGTGTAAGCAAATGTGCCAACAGTTGCATTATTTACAGTTACACTTTGCGTAGTTGCTCCTCCATTATTAGGCCAGTAGTAATTTCCTTTCCAAGATGCTGTAAGGGTTATGGGATCGTTTAAAGCTGCATTAATATTTTGGGTTTTGTTTACATCCTTAAAAATTGTAAACTGGTCTCGTATAACAGGTGTAGGAGAAGTTGTGTAAGAAACAAATTTTACATCGAGGCGGTTACTATCAATTTCAAAATATAAACTGCCGCCATTATTTACACTAGCATACGAATAATACATACAGTTTTGAGGATAGCCTGCTGCCTGCGATGCATTGCTAACCTGCCCTGCAGTACCTGTAACCACATACACGCTACCATGATTATATTTTCCCGAATTATAAGCAAAAGCGCACGCGTTGGCAGTGCCGTCGTACTTTCCGTTTTGGGTATTACCAGTTGCAGTATGTGTAACGGCATTAAAATTTATATCCTCTACTGGGCTTGCGTAAGTATTGTAAAAGTTTTTTAAAAGATAGCTTCTTTCATAGCCATGCGAATGGCCGCATAGTATAAGGTCAACGCCATTGCGTTCCAAAATACGAATAAACTTTTCTCTTATTGCAACTAAGTCCAGCTCGCCTGAGCCCCCGTTGTAATCTGAACTATGACTGGTTTTTGTATAGGGCGGATGGTGAAAATAAGCAATCGTCCATCGCTTTGTATTGGCTGCCAGGTCAGCTTTTAACCAGGTTGCCTGCGCACCCGATGTATCGTATAATTTTGTAGTATTAGCATCATCTTTACCATATGAATCGAGCGAAATAAAATGTACATCGCCAATATTAAAAGAGTAGTAGTTTTTTACATTGGAAGCAAGTCCCCCGTTTTGCCCTGCGGATGGAACCGAAAAATTTAAATGGTAAGGCATGCTGAGTGCAGGAGTTGACCCGGTTTTTCCTGTATTAACAGAGCTATTACCATAATCATGATTACCGGGTGCAGGATATAATTTATAATACTTTAAAAGGTCATCTTTATAAACATTAAAAAAGTTACTTTGATACTCTGCATCTGTGCCGGCAGTGTACGCATTATCGCCCAATAAAAGCATTGCATCAATATCGTTTGAGCCGATATAATTAATGAACGTATTTTTTACATTTACCTGGTTGGCTGAATTACTACCGCAATCGCCTAACGCCAAAAAACGAAGCTTGCGTGTTGTGTTTGAAAGAGGCAGCGTTAAAAAATAATTACTATTGCCTGCCTGCAATGTTTGCGTAGTACTACCGATAGTATACCAATATTTTGTATCTGCCGTTAAGCCGCTAATCTGCAAAATGTGTTCTGTAGTTACTGTTGCAGAATCAACTGTATTGGGGTAGGTACCAAAAACAGTTCCCCAGTTAACTCTGGAATTTTCGGCAATATCAGTTCTCCACCTGATGATGATACTTGTTTGTGTACCAACCTGCAAGTAGGGGCCACGGGTTAGTATAGGTGGTGGTGAAAATATTTTATTACCCAAAGGAACATTAGGGCTTGCTTCACCAAAAAATAAACTTAAAAATGCGGTTAGTATTGCGTGAGTAAATCTCATAATTCATAGGATATTAAATTTTGTAAAAGAAATTCTACAGCCGCCTCCATAATACACTACAAACGATTGAAATGAAATACAGCATTGACTTTTAACAAATTTCCTTACCAATAAATACAAACGTATTTTATTTGAAAATTATTACAGTTTTGGACGAGGATTATCCTGATACGTAAACACACGATAGGTAAACAGGGAACGCCCCTTCTGAATAATAGAGGCGCTCGATTTAATCAGGTAAACATATGTATTGTTTTAAAACAGTCGAGCTATACAAAACTTACACATCTACAATCAATTATAAATAACTTCCTTGTGGACTGTTTTCTTTAAACCTCAATTGCGATAAGTGTTTTTATTATTTTACAAAAATTGTTTTGAAAAGTTATTTTTCGAAATTACTTATCAACAGTATTAGTACTACGTAGCAAATTATGGAGACTAAACTGCAAGTACGCACTTCTGTTGGGAAATTGTCGCCGTAAAATGTATGCAAAAGCCTACGTATAATGCCTTGGCTGCAATAATTACCGGGTTTTAGAATAATTCCATTGCAAAGAAATTCCAACATAATAATTTCTTGCAGGTGCAGCGTTGTAATAACGCCCTGCGGCAGCGTTTACGTCATTTCCAAGGCTATATAATTCGTTGAGCAAGTTATCTACTCCGGTGTATAAATTAATTCTCACGTTTGACTTAATCGCAGGCTTCCATCCAACACGGCAACCAAGTAAATGATATACATCAGCCGCAACCGAGTTGGCATCATCTAAATATATTTTTGCTGCATAATAGTAGGTTGTATTTAGATAAATATTTTTCTTAAACTGCAAATCAACTATGGCAGAAATAGTGTTTGCAGGAACACTAGGCAGCTTTTTACCAGAAAATTCTGTTTTGCCTTTTGTAAAATCGCCATATTTAAAATCGTTTAAGGTAAACGCCGTTTTTACAGTTAGGTAGTCAAGCAAATTACTTTTAAAAAAAGTAGTATAGTCTGCACTTATTTCTATTCCTTTTTGCTTTGTATTTCCAGCATTTACATAATAATCAGCATTAGTGCTATCTTTTCTTGTAACCAATGCATTGTTCAGTTTAAAATAGAAGCCTGTAGCTTCCAAACG
This sequence comes from Chitinophagales bacterium, assembly GCA_038216775.1. Taxonomy (GTDB): domain Bacteria; phylum Bacteroidota; class Bacteroidia; order Chitinophagales; family Chitinophagaceae; genus Ferruginibacter. The sequence continues at coordinate 7,291 of JBBQPX010000005.1, read as the reverse complement.
TAACTTTCCTTTTAGCAAGGCTGCTTTGGCGCCTAACTCATAATTAGTCCCTGATTCTGCCTCTAAAAAAGTGCTGATAACCCCCGTAGAAGGCAGTAACTCTGATATGGTTGGTGGAGAAAAGCCTCTGGAAACACTTCCAAAAACGGATAGCCTATTATTGAATTTTTTCTGCAACGCAACTCTTGGAGAAAGCTCGTTTTGATAGGTACGCCCCTGTTGCAATACCGGATAGTTATTTAGCCTGGTAAAATCGACCTGTAATTTATTTACACTCACGCCGCTGGTAATAATCCAGCTATCATTAATATTTACATCCGCCTGCGCAAAAACACTGCCGGTACTGTACCTTATATCATCGTTTGTTTGCAGTGTATCGGGATTACCGTTTTTATTTTTAGAAACCTGCGTATTAAAAAAACCATACTGCAACTCGGCCCCAACAACCATTTGTATGTTAATGTTCCTTATTTTTTTATCGTAAATAAAGGAAGTTCGGCCACCAAAGCCAGGTTCGTTTCGGCGTTCATAATTACGAAAAGTCGGATTTCTTATTTGTGCAAATGCACCATAAATTGTTGTTGAATTTTTAAGTCCCGCTTTAATATTGTACCGATGATTGATGCCTACTGTAAAATTCTGCTGATATATAGCAGCCTTCGCAGCATCGGCACTTGGCTGGCCTGCCACTACTGGCCTTGCCTGTTTTGGGTTTGCCAAAAACTCTGCAAGGTTTAATCCACCTGGTGTTTCGTAAAATAAATTATTGTACAAAACGCTTGCTGTAATCTGTTGCTTTTCCGAAATATTTAGTTTGGTAACAAAGCTGGCATTATCTCTTTTGCTTTTGGTATGATTGCGATAGCCATCACTTTCAGTATGGGCATAAGTTACAAGGCTCTGGCTGTTTTTGGCTCCAAAACTAACGGAGGATAATATATTTTGCAAGCCGAAACTACCGGATACATATTCAAACTTAGCTGCCGGCTTCCAGGCATTTTCAATACTATGCATTAATAGTACGCCACCCGTGCCTGCACCATATAAACTACCGGCTGGGCCTTTAATTAATTCTATTGTTGAAAAATTATTAAAAGCAAATTGGTTAAAGTAGCTGTTGCCGCCTGCATCCGTTATCGGAATATCGTTCCAGTAAATTTTTACATTGCGAACCCCAAACGGCGAACGCAATGAGCTACCTCTGATGTTAATACGGTAACTGCCGGGTGAGCGCTCTTCCATTCTAACACCGGCTATGCTGTTAAAAGCATTTACCAGCGAAGTTTTATTGTACCTGTCGGCATTATTACTAGATAAAACTTTGATAATTGTTCCGTTTGCAATTGGTCTGTTTTGTTCAAAGGCGGTAATAACAACTTCATTGAGCGTAGTGGTGATTGTGTCTAAAACAGCTTTTTGTTGTGCAAAGGCAAACTGTGTTATAAAATAAGTGAAAACCAGATATAGGATAACTTTTTTCATACAATGTGCAAGTTAGCGATGCTCATTTGCAAATTGAAAAACAAAATTCCTTGAATGAGAGGGCATGCCCATAAAGTGAACAATTTGCAAGCAGGTCGTCCCTTGGTATAATTTGGCATAAATCGTGGGCAAACCTTTACAAATTCATATTTTTAAAATCCGCAGCTTATCAGCTTAAAATAAAACTTACCATTAAGAATTTGTATTTTTACAGGATAAACGAAGTAAGTATGAGTTCATTTTCAGATAAAAAACCGGTTATAGGCATTAGTTGTGGCGATGTTAATGGGATTGGTATTGAAATAATTGTAAAAACACTTTCTGATAACCGCATTCTTGATGTATGCACACCAGTGTTATTTGCAAATAATAAGGTCATAAATTTCTACAGAAAAGCATTAACTGATATCAATATAAATTTTAGTGCTACTAAAGAATTAAACCGTATAAATCACAAACAGATAAACCTGTACAATTGCTGGGAAGAAGAAATAAACATAAACCCTGGCATATTAAATGACGTTGGTGGCAAGTATGCCGTACTAAGTTTAACAACCGCAGGTAAGGCTTTAAAAGATAATTTTATTGACGGGCTTGTTACGGCTCCTATTCATAAGAGCAACACACAATCAGAACAATTTAATTTTACCGGTCATACACCTTACCTTAAAAATTTATATGGCGCAGGCGATGTTGTTATGTTTATGATTGCAGAAAACATGCGTGTAGGGCTTGTTACAGAGCATGTATCTGTTAAAGATATTGCTAAACATATTACCAGGGAAGGCATTGTAAGCAAACTGCAGATTATAAACAATTCCTTAAAAAGAGATTTTAATATTAATAAACCACGCATTGCGGTATTGGGCTTAAACCCACATGCCGGCGACGAAGGTTTAATTGGTAAAGAAGAAGAAGAAATAATTAAACCAGCTATTAAAGACGCAAAGCAACGTGATATTTTTTGCTTTGGCCCATACCCTGCTGATGCATTTTTTGCCCGTGGCCATTATGAAAAATTTGATGCGGTTTTAGCTATGTATCACGACCAAGGATTAATTCCATTTAAATCACTAGCACTTGGTGAAGGTGTAAATTATACTGCTGGTTTACCGGGCGTACGCACATCACCAGACCATGGTGTTGCTTTTGATATTGCCGGTTCGGGTAAAGCAGATGAATCATCTTTTAGAGAAGCGATTTTTAAATGTGCCGATATTATTACCGGCCGTTACGAGTATGATGAACAGCACAAAAATCCGCTAAATAAAATGAGTTCGGTGGTTAATGCCAATATGGTTGATGAAAGAATTAGTGATATACCGGAGTAAGGTATTGCACGCTTAAGAATTATTTAAACACCGCATCATCAACTCCTTTATTAATAATGTAGTTGTTAATCTGTAGTTCAACATTACCGGTTTTGCTTTTTACTTTTTCGGCTTTTTCCTTTTTAGTAGTGCCATCTTCAAAATCGAAAGTTACGCCTCTTGGCATTTTATAATCTTTTGTATTGAAGGTAAAATGAATTTTTTCGGGCAAGCCGTAGGCAATATATTTTCCATAAGTCATCTCTAGCTCGTAAGTGCCGTTATCTCTTGTAGTGGTTTTTGTTTTTAAAATAACCAGGTTCGGAACATCAATGTATAGTGTAGATAGCACCACATCTGCATTACCATCTTCAGGCAAAAGTTTTACAACCTTTACATCTTTACCGGCAATTTTATCATTACCTGCATCCAACACAGTATATTTTCCACTATTAAAAACATTGTTCATGTTCATATTTACCGAGCCCTTGGGTATAAATGAAATGCCGCTTTCGTTTTTTATTTTCAGGTTATCAGGTCTTTTAAAATAGAGTTTTACATTGGCAACGGGTACTTTTAAAAAGCTGATATTGGTCTTCATTTTTGCCTTTGCCTCATAATCGTTTACGGATAATATTTTGTCTTTAACTTTTTGCACCAATGCGGTAACATCTTGTGCCTGTGCAAAAATGGAAAACTGAACTAATAAAATAAATAACAGGGTACGCTTCATGATAAAATATCTTTTTTACGGAAAATAAAAATTGATACCGATACAAGGCCCACAATATAAATCAGCAGGGCTCCAAGGCTTTTTAATATGCCCGGCAAATACTGCAGAGAGCCTCTTATTGTTTGCCCATCGGCTGTAGAATCTATATAAAAAAATCCCTTCCAGCCAAGCATGTATGTTGTAAACAGGTAAGGCTTAATATATTTTTGATAGATGGGAATTTCCATTTCACTCACTAATGTGCAAATAATAATAATACCTACGGTAGAAACTATGGGCCCTATTGAATTTTCTGATAATACAGATAACAACAGCGATATGGCAGCAACTACCATCATGGCCACAAAAGCAAAACCAAATGCACAGAAATAACGCCACACTACATCGCTGGCTTCTATCAATTGCAAACCACTAGTTTTAGCCACCACCAAATCATTTTTACCAAACACAGCAACGCTCACTACTAATGAGATAACAGCAATCCACAATAAAAGTGCGAATACATAAATGGCAGTAGCATAAAACTTTGCTAAAATTATTTGCGTGCGGCTTACGGGTTTGGCCGCCAGCAACCGTAAGGTGCCCATAGATGCTTCTCCTGATATTACATCGCCTGCAACTAGCGCTACCAAAATGGGTACGTGAACGAGCAACAAATTCAACACAAAAAAACAAACGGCATATCCGTTAACTAATTTGTTGTAATCAACAATCATGGTCTCATCCAACGAGCCCATCATAAACATCATCCAGTCTTTACCATTTACATAAAGACCCAGTTGAATTAAAAATATAAATGCAGCTATAATACCAAAAGCCAGATAGGTTCTTGGTTTTTTATAAATCTTAAATATCTCAATTTGCAAAAGCTTCCACATGGCCGGGTTGGGTTGTAAGTGATAAAAAATAATCTTCAAGTGAATGTGTTGGATTAACAGCAACAATCTGCACATTTAAATTTACCAAATAGGCAACTAGTGCAGGTATTTGGTCACGGTCCATTTGCAATTTTAACGTGTTGGAATCAGTTTGTAAAAATTGACCCCAGGTTGATGATGCAATTTTTTCCTTAGCATCTACATCATCTGTTGTTTCCATATACACCAACGATTTTGCAGGGTCTAATAATTCGGCAACGGCTCCCTCCACAATTTTTTTTCCTTTATGAATGATAATCATCTTATTTGCAATCAATTCAATTTCGCTAAGTAAGTGCGATGATACCAAAACCGTCTTGCCCATTTCTCTGCTAAGTTTTAGAATCAGGTTTCGCATGTCAGCGATTCCCTGCGGATCAAGTCCGTTGGTTGGCTCATCAAGAATAATGAGTTTTGGATTATGAACTAACGCCACAGCAATTCCCAAGCGTTGCTTCATACCTTGGCTAAAAGTTTTTACAATGCTGAAAGCTCTTTCTTCGAGCCCTACCATTTTCAATTGCTGCATTAATACTTTCTTATCCGGCTTAATGCCGCTCAATTTTGCAAAAATGGCCAGGTTATCGTAAGCGGTTAAATATTTATATAAATCGGGCTTTTCGATTACGGCACCAACAGAGCTTAAAATTTCATGGCGGTGCGTAAATATATTTTTTCCAAAAATGTTAATTTCTCCGCCGGTAGGTTTTATCAACGTAAGCAGCATCCTTATCGTCGTAGATTTTCCGGCGCCATTCTGCCCCAGAAAACCGTAAACATCGCCCTCTTCAACAGTGAATGAGAGGTCATCAACAGCTTTAAGGTCTTTAAATTGCTTGGAAAGATTATTGACTTGTATAATTGGAGGCATGTATTACTTTATTGGTAAAGGTAAAACGGATAAGCTGCCAAAAAGTTTAAAAAAGAAGATTTTAAGAGAAATTTACACCTGTTTGAATGTGTATTAGCTTTTAGCACTGCTATTTGCCACTATGATGTGCCAGGGTTCATATAAGTCTGTAATGCATTCACATACATTTCAAATGCGTCAACACCGGTTTTTGTTATTTTGCAGATGGTTTGCGGATAATTGTTGTTGAATTGTTTAGTTACATCTATATAACCTGCATCTTTAAGTTTGTTTATCTGCACACTTAAATTACCGGCGGTAGAGTTTGTTTTTTCCTTCAAGAAAGTAAACTCTGCCTCACGTACGCTTATCAGCAGGCTTACCACGGCAAGCCTTAGTTGAGAGTGTAATATGGGGTCGAGTTCTTTAAATTCCATTGCTGTAAGCTGATTTTTAAATTTTATTAGATTTTTTAAAGGACGCTCTTAACATTAAACCGGGTACTATATAGCCAATCAGCACAGCGGCAGCCATAATCAGCATAGCATATTTAAAATCCTTAATAATAAATATGGCAATTGCTCCAAGCCAGTTTACAACTGCACCAATAATTAACGCCTGCGATTTTATGGCACCACCTTTTATCAACATTAAAAAACCAAAAATCATAAGAAAAAAACCAAAACCTACGGATGGATTTACGGCAACATTTATTGAAAAAATCACGATGAAAAGGCAGGCTATAAAACCTAAATCTACCATGCGCAACAAATCGTCAACATAAGTTCGAACAGTCTTCTTTTTAGATTTGAAAATGTTATCGTACGCCAGCAGAACAATGGTTATTACACCAAAAATATTCCAGCCCAGGTAAATATTATCTGCACCAATATCAATAAAAATATAGGTTGATATGGTAGTAAGAAACAACAACGTGCCCCACAACAACCAACCAACACCATTATCGGTAATATTAGCCTTAGCCTGGTTTATCATTTGGTGAATGATGAGCAGGCTTTGTTCGTTTGATAATTTTTTTTCGTTAGGCATGCTGTTATTTATTTTGAAGTTTATATTTAGCCCTTAGCAAATACCCGGGAATAATCCACGCTGCTATAACTGCAACTGCCAGCAATAATAGAATGTATACGGGTTGAATAAAAACTGATACAACAGCAAGGCTCCAGCAAATTATACCTCCTATCTTAAGTGCCTTAAAACGCATAACCACACCCGATAAAAAAGTAGGTATGCCGTACAGCATCAGCGCTAAAGAATTTATTAAATCCCAGCTTTGCGTTTTTGCCATAATAAAAGAAGCAACGCCCATTGTAATACCAAACGTCATCCATACATAACCGATAATATTTTCACTGTATGTTTTAACTGTTACTTTTTTGCCTCTTCTTACCAGGTAAATAATCTGATAAATAGCTACCAGCCAGCAACTGACCCAAATAATTTCTGGATGCTTAAACAGGTTAAGCTTTAGTAAAATAAAATGCCCGATGGAGCAAAATAAAATCAACCATCCCCACAGCAAATACAAAAAACCATTTTCGCTAAAACGGTTTTTTGCTTGATTAATCATGCTGTCAATTAATTGCAGGCTTTCTTTCGGCGAAAAATTATCTGATTGCATAGCAGTCATTTTAGTTATATTTTTTGTTGGCCCCGATAGCTATCGGAGCCAACAAGATTTTTATTTACATTCTCCAATCAACGTTTCAATTCTTTGTTTACCCCAAGTTGGATGAATTTCGCTGGCGGGTACAAATTTTTCGTACTTGGCAAGTGAAGATTGCATAACAGGTTTTGCCGTTGCACATCCACCTCCAAACTGCTCTGGTGTATATTTTAATGCCTGCCCTTTTAAATACTCGGGGCGTGGGTTCGTTGGGTCCTGTTGCATAGCATCATCAATATAGGATTGACTTTCAGGACCATACTCCATATAACGCTGCATTGGGTTTACCATCATGTGTGCGCTTGCAATCAT
>JBBQPX010000004.1:0-20329 GCA_038216775.1 Chitinophagales bacterium | reverse complement strand
TAATTGTATCAGGTACATACCTTATGGAGCACCCGTAACTGATGATATTGCGGAAATGAATGACAATGATGACTTACTTAAAGTTGTTTATGCCGGACGTATAGAAGAAAAACAAAAACGAATTTCAGAAGTAACAAAAGCTTTTTGCAAAGCCGCAAAAGAATTGCCCGGTACAGTTTTTACCATGTACGGTCATGGTAATGCAGTGCCCGCTGTAGAAGAAATTATTGCAACTGAAGGCAAAGGCTTACCCGTTAGTTTTAAAGGCAAATTAAAAAGCACTGAAGTGCAGGCTCATTTTGCACAGAATCATGTTTACGTATTGCTTTCGGAGTTTGAGGGATTGCCAATAGCATTAATGGAAGCAATGAGTTGCGGATTGGTACCGATTTGTACCTACATGCGCAGCGGCATTTCCGATTTAATTACAGATGAGGTGGAAGGTTTTCTGGTGAAAGATAGAAGCGATGAATTTGTGGCGGCAATAAAAAAATTGAAAGAAAGTAAGGGACTTTGGAGAAAAATGTCGGCGGCTGCAAGGCAAAAAATTATTAATTCTTATTCGGTAGAAGCCTGCAGCGATCAATGGATTGCGCTATTCCAGGAACTTTCGGCTAAAGTCGGTAAAAAAACAGAACTTGTTATTCCAGCTTTGCAAGAGCTTAGAAAAATTGTTTTAGATAAGGAATTTTACAAACAGAATAATCCAAGGCCTGCTTCAGTTTTAGTTCCGCTTTATAAAGTAAAATATTTTTTAGGCAGAATGAAACGTAATCTGCTTAAAGCCAAAGCGTGATGATTTTTTTGTTAATTAGTCAAAATAAAAGTCGGCTTAAATACTATTAAAACATGCGTTCATTAGCGCCTATAATTTTTTTCTGCTACAATCGTCCGGACCATACCAGGCAGGTTTTAGAATCGTTATGCAACAATCGTCTGGCTAATGAGTCCAGCCTTTGGATTTATGTTGATGGACCTAAACCCGAAGCATCTGAAGAAACTTTGGCGGCAATCAGTAAAGTGAAAGAGATTATTCGTGAAAAGAAATGGTGCGGCCAAGTTACTATTGTTGAGTCTGAATTAAACAAAGGCTTAATTAAATCTAATGTTGAAGGAGTAACTAGAATGGTGAATGAATTTGGAAAAGTAATAGCTGTGGAAGATGACAATTTACTTAGTCCGGGTTTTTTAACCTTTATGAATGATGCGCTTGATTTTTATGAGAACAATCCAAAAGTTATGCATGTTTGCGGATATGTTCAGCCTGTTTTTAGAGATGTGCCAATTGAACAATCAACATACTTTTTTTACCATACCTACACCTGGGGCTGGGGAACGTGGAAAAGAGCTTGGGATAAATTTAATACCGACCCGCTAGAAGTTTGGAAAGCAGTGAAAGCAAAAGGGAATATCAGAAAGCTTAACATGGATCAGACTTTCGAATTTTTCTGGGGCCTTAAAGCCGTAAAAAAAGGGAGACTACGAAGCTGGAATGCGAGCTGGCACTCCACTGTATTTTTAAATGATGGCCTGTGTTTGTATCCACAAAAATCAATGGTATCCAACATAGGGCACGATGGAAGCGGAACAAACTGCGAGCCCGACGAAAGGTACAGAATACAGGCTGATGCTCTTGCTGATTACATTCCCGTAAATGCAATTCCTTTGGAGGGACATAAAGGAATGAAAAAACAATATATAAAATCACATTCCTTCAAATATCGGTTTGTATTTTTGGTCAAACACTATCTGAGGTATTTAGTTGGATATTAAAAAACCAGATTTCAATTGACTAACGCAAAAAATATTTTATTTATTTCTTATGATGGTATGACTGATCCTCTCGGTCAAAGCCAAGTGCTGCCTTATCTGCTGGGGTTGAGTAAATACGGGTATAAAATATTTTTGCTCTCCTGCGAAAAATCTCAGTCTTTTATAGATAATAAACACATCATAGATGATTTGATTAAGGATTCGGGTATTGTTTGGGTACCCGTAAATTATACAAAGACCCCTCCCGTAATTTCAACTTTGCTCGATATTTTGAAATTGAGAAAAGCCGCAAAGGAAATTCATAAACAATACGGTTTGGATATGGTACATACCAGGCCCGGCGTTCCTGCGTTGGTAGGTTTGTGGATGAAGAAAAAATTCGGCATTAAATTTTTAAATGATGTACGAGATTTTTATGCTGATAGCAGGGTTGATGGCAAGATGTGGGATTTGAAAAATCCGTTGTATAAAACAGTATATAAATATTTTAAGCGTAAAGAAGAGGAGCAGTATGAATACAATGATGGTATTGTTTGTCTCACTCACGCAGCAAAAAAAGTAATTACCTCGCTGCCGCAGTTTAAACAAGCAATTCCGCTGGAAGTAATTCCCTGTAGTACAGATTTAGAATTGTTTAACCCGGCGGCGATAACTGAAACACAAATCCAGGCAACAAAAGCTGCATTCGGAATAAAACCAGAAGACATCATTATCACCTACCTCGGGTCTGTTGGTGGTTTATATCTTACAGAAGAGATGATGCATTTTTGCAAAATAATCAATGATAAAATACCTGCTGCAAAATTTTTGTTTATTTCGCCAAACCGGCATGTTGAAATTGCCGCCGCTGCTAAAAAGTATGGTATTGAACCCCACAAGCTTATTATAAAAAAAGCATCAAGAAAAGAAGTACCGTTATTTCTTTCAGTCAGCAATTTTTCAGTGTTTTTTATTAGGCCATGTTTTTCAAGAAAAGCACAATCACCTACAAAACACGGCGAAATTATGGCAATGGGTATTCCTGTTATTACTAACCGGGAAATAGGAGATGTTGAAGAGATTATTGAAAAATATCAATCGGGCATTGTAATAAATGCTTTTACATCGGAAGCGTATAATAGCGTAGCGGATATTATTGCTTCTGGAAAAACTTATGATGCTGCTGCCATCCGGCAGGGTGCTGTTGAGTACTATGCCCTTTCTTCTGCTATAGAAAAATATAAAAACATTTACAACGGTATATTACAGCAGTAAATTATTTTAAAGTAATTTGTAAACAATTCATTTCTTTTATCTACGATTCTGATGCAAAAAAAATATTTGATAATTGGCGCCGGTTTTTCCGGATCTGTACTTGCTCATCAACTGTGTAAAAATTTAGATTGCAGTATTGATATTTGGGATGAGCGTGATCATATTGGGGGTAACTGCCATACTGAAAGAGATGCAGAAACTGGTATTATGGTGCATAAATACGGGCCACACATTTTTAATACAGATAAAAAGGAGATTTGGGATTTTGTAAACAGCCTGGGAGAATTCAGACCTTATGTACATAGGGTGAAGGCTATGAGTAACGGAAAGATTTATTCATTGCCGGTTAACCTGCATACCATTAACCAGTTGTTTGGTAAATCATTTACGCCAGCAGAGGCAAAAGTGTTTTTAGAAACACTGGCAGATAGTTCTATTGCCGATCCACAAAATTTTGAAGAACAGGCTTTGCGTTTTATTGGCAAAGAACTTTACTATGCATTCTTTTATGGCTACACAAAAAAACAATGGGGTTGCGAACCAACGGAATTGCCAGCATCTATTTTAAAAAGAATTCCAGTTAGATTTAATTACGATGATAATTACCATTCTAATATTTTTACAGGTATACCAGTCGATGGCTATTCAGCTGTTATTCAAAAATTGATTGAGCATGAGCATATCACGGTAACGTTGAATAAAAAATTTGAACCTGGAACAGATGTCACTGGCTATGATCATGTATTTTTTACCGGACCTTTAGATGCCTGGTTTAATTTTAAATACGGCCGGTTGGGGTACCGAACTGTAACTTTTGAAACTTTTTATGCTGATGGTGATTACCAGGGAACTACCCAAATGAACTATTGCGATGAAAATGTTCCATATACACGTATAACGGAGCATAAGCATTTTACCAATTGGGAGCAGCACGATAAAACAATTTGCTTCAAGGAATTTAGCAAAGAAACCGAACCCACAGATATTCCCTATTATCCTAAAAGGCTTGAGCGGGATAAAAATCTTCTTCTCCAGTATAGAAATGACGCTGAAAATCTTTCAGGAGTCTCTTTTTTGGGTCGCCTTGCCACTTATCGTTATATGGATATGCATCATGTAATAGGCGAAGCGCTTAATTTTTCACAATCATTTATAAAGGCAACCAATAACTCCGAAACCCTGCCTGTTTTTCCTAATGCTGAAGGGTAAATAACTTAAAATCAGCTTAATTGTACAATAACACGGCTAACATGCCGTTATAGCTAAGTCCATATATTCTATTTTTTAAAACCAAATACCAAATCCCATGGAAAAGGTAATTGCTGTGGTTGTAACATACAACCGTAAGGCACTGCTTTCCGAATGCATAACGGCATTACGTAAACAATCCCGCCCGTTAGATGCTATTCTCATTGTAAATAATGGAAGTACCGATGGCACCGAAAAATGGTTAGCCGAGCAACCGGATGTTTTCTTCGTGAATCAAAATAATGTTGGTTCAAGTGGAGGTTTTAGCACAGGTATTACCTGGGCTTACGACAAAGGTTATTCATGGATATGGTGTATGGATGACGATGGTTATCCCAAAGAAGATGCACTCGAAAACTTACTGGCTGCTGACGATGGCTGTTTGCGTCTTTTGAATTGCGCAGTAATAGATAAGGAAGATAAAAAATCCTTCGTATGGAAAACGCAGCAGTATAAAACACTTGATGAGGTTGATTGTAAAATTATTGAAGGAATCGGTCATCCTTTTAACGGAACTATGTTGCATCGCCGGTTAATCGAAAGAGTTGGCGTTCCAAAACCAAAATATTTTTTGTGGGGTGATGAGACAGAATATTATTACCGGATTGTAAGACGTAATGAAATACCTGTTTGTACTGTTGCAAATAGCATTCACTATCATCCATCTACTGCATTTTCGATTAAAAAAGACTGGGATTATGCTTCCGGCTGGAAAATGTATTTTTATATCAGAAACCGCTTTCATATTCACCAGGTGAAATTTAACAACAAAATAGTTGCTTTGCTGCACTATTGTTGTTTTTTAATTGCTTTTACCGGCATTGTTTTACTTTTTCAAAAAACAGATAAAATTAAGAAGCTTGGCTTTATTATGTGGCCAGCAACAGATGCATTCAATAATAATTTTGATGCAACACCGGCTTTTATACTAGCAAAATTAAAAACTAACGAAACTTTTTCTCTGACAAATTCAATAAACAGGTATCTTAAATCTGCCTGGTCAAATATATTACCGTCTTTTTCTGCAACAAATGTCGAAAAAAGTACAGCAAATGCATAATGGTTAACATTATAACCCCCTTTGAAATCACACAGTCCCGCTTACAGCGGGACTATTTTTTAATTTCCTGGTTCTGTCCTGTATAAGGAACATGGCAATAAGATAAAATGGTGTGCATTGAATTTTGTAGCGTACCAAAGTACCAAAATTTGCTGTGGTGGCACCAACAAACAGTGCAAATAACAGTGCAAATAAGAAGCAATATAGTATTAAGGGATCTTTAAGAATTGCACCGAAGAAATTTCGTGCCCCGGCCTTGTAAAAAACACTCAGTGTTAAGAGCATCATTGCAAGGCTTTCGAATGATGTAAAAAGCGTGGAAAGCTTTTTTGATTCCCAAAGAAAAGGTCGGAATAATGTAGCAGTAATTGCCGCGGGTGAAATTTTTATAAGGCTCGCATTTGAACCGTCAAATTCTACGCCTAACGAAAAATTTGACGTTGCATTATCCTGCATTTCATATTTTCCCTGGTAACTGGATATATTTTTATTCATATCAGCTCCTCCATACTTATCGAGCGATGAAGCCAGTTGCCTCATCACTGTGGTAAACATCGTCATCGACAGAATAACTAAAACTGAAATAAAAGCCGTTCGGGCTAATTTGTTTTTAAAAAGATTTGCATTTTTAAGAACTAAAAAAAGAGCAAAAAATGGCACGTAGGAAATTAGAATATAAACTTTGATAGCATAAAGCAGATAGCCAGCTACAAAGATTATGATGGAGTTAACGAGAAAACTTTTCTTTTTATAAAATACTTCATAAAGCGCATAACTTAACCAGCCTATTGCACCGGTGCAGATAGAATCTTTCAAAATACCGGAACTCCAAAAAACAAATGTGGGTAGATACAGGATAGCAATCGCAAATTGCTTATGCAGATGTGGATACTGTTCATAAAAAAAACGATACAGCTTCCAGGCACCTGAAAAAGAGAGCAACGAAAAGAACAGATTTATTATAAGGTACTTGTTAAGTGCAAAAAAAGACAATACAGTGGTAATACGCACCACCATGTAATTATTTTCTGAAAGCAAATAACCAAGGTTGCAGCCGCACTTTAGCAACTCCTGGTCAAATTCTGGCGCAGGTGAAAAGAGCCATTTAATATTCGAGAAGTCATTAAGTATAAGGTGGGCTAAATTAGCTCCTTCAGTATAATATAAAATAAACGAATCGCCTGGCGATAATACTGAACAAAATAACGAAAAGGGAATAACCGTAGCTATTTTTATCCAAAAGCCCTGCTTATGATAGTATTTAAGTACGGGGTCTTGGTAATTTTTTCTACGGGCACTGAATATAAAATAGAATATCGCAACATAAACCGGAAACAATAAAAAATCTGCAACACCCATTAGCGCAATTTAGTTTTTTTTATAACAGCCAGCCTGCAGCACATTTTCGAATTGTAAAAACGATTATCTGATAAAAATCAAATTTATCTTAAAATTCTAACTTGTCTTTCAATAATATGAAGTTATTTTGAATACTTAAATTGCCTAAGCAAACGGTTTAATAAATTAATTTTGTTATTTGTCCCGTAAAAACAACCATAAAAAGCTAATCCGCATTACCACTGTGCCTATGGCACTGGGTTATTTGTTGCCGGGACAAATGCGTTTTATGGCATCAAATGGTTTTGATGTTTTAATGATAAGTGCCGATGGTAAGGAGCTGCCCGATGTTATTGAAAGGGAAAAATGCAGGCATATTATTTTGCCCATGACTAGAAAGATAACGCCATTTCAGGACTTAAAATGTTTGCTGAAACTGATTAAAATTTTTAGAACGGAAAAACCAGATATTGTACATACGCACACCCCAAAGGCAGGCTTGCTGGGGATGATAGCCGCTAAAATCTGTTTTGTAAAAATAAGAATTCACACGGTGGCAGGTTTACCGCTGATGGCAGAAACGGGATTTAAATACCAGCTGCTAAAATCAATTGAAAAGCTTACTTATGCTGCAGCAATGCAAGTTTGGCCCAATAGTAATTCTCTGCTGAAATTTATTGTTGAGAACAAACTCGCAAAAAAATCTAAACTTCGCATAATTTTAAAAGGCTCCACCAATGGCATTAACATTAACCGTTTTAATAAGGAAGTTTTACAGGAAAATTTAACCCGGCAAATAAAAGAGACAATAAATTTTTCTACCGAAGCCAGATACCTGCTTTGTATTGGCCGGCTTGTAAAAGATAAGGGTATTGCAGAATTGGTGCATATTTTTACCAAGCTTCAAAAAAATAACGAAGACCTGATGCTGATACTTGTTGGTGAGTATGAAGTTGCACTAGACCCGCTGCCGCAGGAAACGCTGCGTGAAATAGAAATCAACCCATCAATCATTCATATACAATGGACAGATTATGTGGAATACTATATGAATCTGGCAGATGTTTTTGTTTTTCCTTCGCACCGAGAAGGTTTTCCAAATGTATTGCTGCAATCTGGCGCTATGGGGCTGCCAATTGTATGCAGCCGTATTGCTGGTAATGTTGATATTGTTACAAACGATGAAACAGGTTTAATTTTTGAGAAGCAAAACGAAGAAGACCTGTTAAAAAAACTGCAATTTGCAATTGAGCATCCCGCAAAAATGCACGAAATGGCCAAACGCCTTCAACAAGATATAAGAGAAAATTACAGGCAAGAAAATATTTGGCAGAAAATATTGGAAGCTTATAAAGCATTGCTAAATTAGATAAACAATAAACTAATTATGATTTTAATAGGGTATAGCGGACATGCATTTGTGGTTTATGGTATTTTAAATGCCTGTGGTAAAAAAATTACCGGTTACTACGATATGGTTGAAAAAGAGTATAACCCCTTCAATCTCCCGTATTTTGGAACTGAAAATTCTAATGAAGCAATTGAAGTGCTAAAACAAAACGATTTTTTTATTGCTATTGGCGATAATAAATTAAGAAGAAAAATACACGTAAATCTGCAGCAAAATAATATTGCCCCGGCTAATGCAATACACCCATCTTTGCTCATAGATCCATCTGCAACTATTGCACAAAGTGGCGTAATGATATCAGCTAACGTTACCATAAACCCCTTAGCCATTATTGGTATTGGGGCCATTTGTAACACCGGCTGTATAATAGAACACGAGTGTAAAGTGGGCAATTTTGCTCATATTGGTCCTGGTGCAGTGTTGTGCGGCAATGTAACAGTTGGCGAAAGTACTTTCGTTGGCGCTAATGCCGTTGTTAAACAAGGAATTACAATAGGCAAAAATGCTATGATAGGTGCGGGTGCCGTTGTTTTAAATGATGTGCCTGACAACATTACTGTAGTTGGCGTTCCTGCAAAATAATACCAGTGATTTAGCGTTATAACCAAGCTAAACCAACGCTGCTTTCCTTACCTTTGCAGCGCTAAAATCAATCAGACATGAAAGTATTAGTTACAGGTGGTGCAGGCTATATAGGGTCTGTTTTAGTTCGTCAATTATTAGATAAAGGTTATCAGGTTCGTGCTATGGACTCCTTAAAATTTGGCGGCGATGCATTATATGATGTAATGCTTAACCCGAATTTTGAATTTATGAAAGGTGATGTGCGTAATTCAGAAGATGTTGAAAAAGCGCTCATAGGTATTGATGCCATTGCACATCTTGCAGCTATTGTGGGCGATCCGGCCTGTAAAAAATTCAGTTTTGAGGCGCAAGAAACGAACTGGGATGGATCTGTTTTGTTATTTAATAAAGCAGAAGCTGCCGGCGTAAAACGCTTTGTATTTTCAAGTACCTGCAGCAACTATGGTAAAATGGCCGATCCGGATTCTTTTGTTGTAGAAACATCGGAACTAAACCCGGTTTCATTATATGCCGAACTGAAAGTGAAGTTTGAGAAATATATTATGGAAGACAAAAAGGATAGCCCTATGTGTAGCACAGCTTTGCGTTTCAGCACGGTGTATGGTTTTTCTCCAAGGATAAGATTTGATTTAACAGTGAATGAATTTACCCGCAATGCAGCTGTACACGGCGAGCAGGAAATATGGGGACAGCAGTTTTGGCGCCCATATTGCCATGTAGATGATTTGGCAAGAGCAGTAGTATTGGTATTAGAAAGCCCGGAAGAAAAAGTGCGAGCTAATGTATTTAATGTGGGAAGCACTGAAGAGAATTATAACAAAGGAATGATTATTAGAGAGGTATGTAAAGTAGTACCCGATGTAAATGTAATTTATGTTGAAAGCAGCGAAGACCCAAGAGATTATCGTGTTAATTTTGATAAGATAAAAAATGAACTGGGCTTCACCATTACCAAAACGGTACCCGATGGCGTAAAAGAAATTTACACGCTTTTAAAAACAGGAATTGTTACTGATTCTTTTGCTCAAAAATTCAGGAATATATAGGTGCATTTTCAAATCAATTAAATATATTACTGCAAATAAATGACAGCAGGTTTATCTAACATTAGGTATTTACATATTGTACGCGGTTTAGCTGCGTTACTTGTTGTTTTTTTCCATGCTAAATATATTTTCTGGGTAGGAGGTACAATTTATACAGATACAGTAGGCCTGCATTCCGTTTCCGACTATTTTCTTTTTTCATTAGATATGTTGAGTTCATGCGGAAAAGAATGCGTAATTGTTTTTTTTATCCTTTCTGCTTTTGTTATAAGGCATACTACCGGCCGCTACGTTCATCAATGGAAGGAGTTTTATAAAATCCGGATTATCAGGATTTACTTTCCCTTTTTCTTTTCTTTGGTGTTCTCTCTGGTCATTCTGTATGTGAGTATAAATTTAATAAATCCACATATTTATACAAATACCCTAAGAGAATATAACACCCGGCTTTTTAATGCGTATAACGAGTTCTCCTTGAGTCAGGTATTTAAAACAATCATTTTTTTTCAACACAGCGAGTTTTCCGGAGCTAATTATGCATATTGGTCACTTGGCCACGAGCTTATATTTTATTTTCTGTTCCCTTTTTATTTTTCGTTAAAAAGAAATAATCTGGTTATTCTATTTGTAATTTTTATAGCACTTTATTTGGTAACATCTAATCATATATTTTATTATCAGTTATTCTTTTTGGGAGGTATATTTTTATATGACTATTTTCAGAACTATGCTAATAAATCCCTTATTAATAATAAAATGCTTTTTGGGTTCTTACTTATGGTCTTCTTTATTGCAGTAAATCTGTCTAATAAAATAATCTCTGAAAAATTTTCAGATATGGTTGCATTTGTCTATTCATTTTTTATTTTCGATTACGTATTGTTTCACGTCAATAAAAAAAATAAATTATTGATGATGTTGGGAGATATCAGTTATACATTATACCTTAATCATTTACCATTATTGTTATTAGGCTAC
This sequence comes from Chitinophagales bacterium, assembly GCA_038216775.1. Classification (GTDB taxonomy): domain Bacteria; phylum Bacteroidota; class Bacteroidia; order Chitinophagales; family Chitinophagaceae; genus Ferruginibacter. The sequence goes on along the minus strand of JBBQPX010000004.1, from coordinate 9,636 downwards.
AGTTTAATAACACTTTACACAGGAGAACTTGTTTATTACAACAGGTTGCCTTATTATTCGGGTGTCTTATTTGCATTGCTGTTGGCTTTTCCATTATATTATATAGCAGAAAAACCATCTATAGCATTTCTTAAAAAAATGAAGAAAGTAACTGTACCTGAAAATGGTTTAATGAAAGGTTAATCATTTATATGGAACATTCAGAAACTAATAATCAAATAAAACCAAATGCTATTATTGAGTGGTCCCAACATGGGCGGTAACGAATGGAAATACGTAAAAGATTGCTTAGACACGGGCTGGGTTAGCAGTGTAGGTGCTTATGTGGACCAGTTTGAGAAAATGAGTGCAGAGTTTGCCGGAACAAAATATGCTGTGGCAACAAGCAGTGGAACTACAGCTTTACATATTTGTCTGGTAATGATGGGCGTTAATGCTGATGATTATATAATTGCGCCTAACATCACTTTCATTGCTACATGCAATTCCATAAAATATACCGGTGCCGATCCGATATTGATTGATACAGATCCAGGTACATGGCAAATGGATTTGGATTTATTAGAACAGTTTTTTGCAGAAGAAACCGAGCAGCGTGAAGGCGTTTGTCATTATAAAAAAGATGGACGAAGAATTCCTGTTTTAATGCCTGTACATGTGTTGGGTAACATTTGTGACATGGATAGGTTACTTGCTTTGGCTGCTAAATATAATGTTACCGTTATAGAAGATAGTACGGAGGCTTTAGGCTCATATTATAAAGGTAAACATGCAGGTAGTTTTGGTTTGATGGGCACCTTTAGTTACAACGGCAACAAAATAATTACAACCGGCGGCGGGGGTATGCTTGTTACTAACGATGAAGCGCTTGCAAAGAGAGCAAAACATTTGACAACTCAGGCAAAGAGCGATCCATTTGAATATATGCACGATGCAATTGGCTACAACTACCGCCTGGTGAACGTTGCAGCAGCAATGGGCGTTGCGCAAATGGAGCAATTGCCGGGCTTTATTAAACGCAAGCAAGAGATAATGGCTTTTTATAAAAAGGATCTGGCAGGTGTTGGCGATATTAAGTTTCAGGAAGTGAGTGATGATGTAAATGCGAATTGCTGGCTGCCAACTATTATGACGGAAAAGCAAAAAGATGTGTTGAAAATATTGAATGATAATAAAATGCAGAGCCGCCCGTTTTGGGTGCCGATGAATCAGTTACCCATGTTTACAAACAATATTTTTTACAACAACACTAACCAATCAGATTATGTATATCAGCGTTGCTTAAGCATTCCCTGTTCTACAAATATTACTGATGCTGATTTGAAAGCGGTTTGCGAAAAAATAAAAGAAGTTTTTTAATGTATAGATTTTTCAAAAGACTTATTGATCTTCTTATTGCGACCATTGCATTGGTCGTACTATCTCCCATACTTATTCCATCAATTATAATATTACTCTTAACAGGTGAACATAAGGTTTTTTATTTGCAGAAAAGATTCGGGTACAAAAACAAAACGTTTAATATCTGGAAATTTGCCACCATGTTAAAAAACAGTCCCAACATAGGTACAGGTGCAATTACTTTACGTAACGATCCTCGTGTAACAAAATTTGGGAACATTTTACGAATAACCAAAGTGAATGAACTGCCCCAAATCATTAATGTTTTTAAAGGTGATATGAGCATTGTTGGCCCAAGACCTTTAATGGAGGTTAGTTTTAAGCTATATCCTGAAGAAGTGCAGAAGGTAATTTATAACTGCAAACCCGGTATGACCGGCATCGGCTCACTTATTTTTAGGGATGAGGAGAAAATAGTTTCTGATGCAGAAGATCCCAAAGCCATGTATGCGGCCATTTATCCATATAAAGGTGCTTTGGAGCTTTGGTATCAAAAAAACGCATCATTTTACACCGATTTTATGATTATTTTTCTTACTGCATGGTCAATACTCTTTCCAAAAAACCAACTTACCCATAAAGCTTTTAAAGAGCTGCCGCCTCGGGCGTTTTAACCCACATTTTTCATGTAAAATCGTAACGAGGCTTTCAAATGAAAAAAATCAGCGCTACAGGCTATTTTTTGACTGACAGAATTGTAACCTGTTTTATATTCTAAAAGTATTCTAAAAAGCATAGCTGTGGAGGGTTTGGGCACCAAAGTGCATTTTACCTGCAAAATAGGAGTTAAATATAATGTTTCAAGTTTGCCATCCAATTTATAAACATTTTTCAAATACTTTTGTTTTATCTACGTAATACCGTCCTAGTGTATAATAAAGTCCACCTCGGTGTATGATTATTACATTTAGACGGTTTATTGCCTTTAGATAACCTAATGGGCAGTTATTATCTCACAACAAACAGTATAAAAATTTTAAAATGAACTCGTTCACGATAAAGGATTTAGAAAACTTATCAGGCATTAAGGCGCATACTATCCGTATTTGGGAGCAGCGCTATTCATTTTTAAAACCCAGCAGAACCGATACCAATATCAGATTTTACTGCAATGAAGAATTAAAAAAAATACTAAACGTAGCGCTTCTTAATAAATTCGGGTATAAAATCTCTCATATTGATAAAATGAATGAGGTAGATATCAAAGAAAAAATCCTCGCCTTAAATCAATTGGAAGCTCAGCATGATAGAATGATAAATACGCTCATTCAAAATATGATTGACCTTAATGTAGAAGATTTTGAGGCGTCATTAGATGACTATATTGCCACAAAGGGAATTGAAAAAACTATATCATATATTATATTTCCGTACCTGGAAAAAATAGGCATACTTTGGCAAACAAACCACATAAACCCTGCACAGGAGCACCTTGTAACAAATATTATCAGGCAAAAATTAATATTGGGAATTCAAAATGTATTTAGCCCAATTAAGGTTGATAAATCAGTATTGCTTTTTTTACCCGAAGGAGAGTATCATGAATTGAGTATTTTATTTATGAATTATCTGTTAAAAAGTAAGGGTGTAAACTGTATTTATTTGGGAGCAAATATCTCTATCGATGATACAGCATATGTAGCCAGAGTAAAGAAACCCGATTATCTATATACACATTTAACTGCCTGCTCCAGTAAATTTAACTTTGATAAATTTATTGATTCAATGGGTAAAAATTCCCAAGGAATTCCAGTTATCATATCCGGGCAACTAACACACACGTACACCAAAAAAATTCAGCCTCCAATTTACTTTAAAAAATCTTTTGGAGAGGTTATGGAATTTGTTTCGCAGTTTTAATACTTCAATCTTAACTAATTGTAACCGAACCGGCAGTTTTGTGCACTTTACATATGGTAAAGTATACCCTTAATGCGAACATCCCTCGCAGTTCCATTTTTATATATAAAAATAATCAAAAGGCTAAAACTGACTTGCAGCAGTTATTATGCTAATTGAATTAGTTAGGTGAATAAAAAAAACACCATCTTACCTGATTTTTCAGCTGTGTAGCACTCATTTTGTATCGGTATTTTTTAAACTTTATTATTATTCCCTAATAAATACAAATTAATAGGCTTGGTAAATAGCTGATTGTCAGTTTGTTTAAACTATTTAAAAAAAAATTAAACAAAATGATGTTTGGTATCAATTTTATTGTTTAACTTTACTGTATAAACAATTAAACGTTAAAGATATGTCAGCAATAGAATTTGATCAAATACTAGTAAGTAACACAGATTATTTAAAGCCATTTGCCATGAAGTTGACAAGAGATGGGGAATCGGCTAAAGATCTAATACAGGAAACGCTTTTCAGAGCATTATCCAACAAGGATAAATACAACGCAGGTACAAACATTAAAGCTTGGATGTACACCATAATGCGTAACATATTTATTAATAATTACAGGCGCTCATCTAAGCAAAATACTATTTTTGATAGCACACCAAACGATTTTTTGCTAGATTACAACCAGGTTACTATTGCAAATGCGGCAGAAACCAACATGACCATGAAGGAGATTAAAGAAGCTGTATTTAATTTGCCTGAAATATTTAAAAACCCGTTTGAGCTATATTTTGAAGGGTATAAATATCACGAAATTGCAGACATATTGGAAGAGCCGTTGGGTACTATAAAAAGCAGAATCCACTTTGCCCGTAAATTATTAAAGCAGCAATTAAACAGATTTTAAATAAAATTCTAATATTTAAAGTTCTACGCACACTTTATTAATAGAATTAGAGAGAAAGTTTCAATAATACCCTCTGCCACTGATTTCTATTAAATTCTATAACGTATTTTAGCGCATTGAAAAAAGCAGTAATTATAGGAAGTGGTTTTGCAGGCTTGTCGGCTGCGTGCTTTATGGCTAAAGCCGGGTGGCAGGTAACTGTATTAGAAAAGCAAGCTATGCCCGGAGGCCGTGCCAGACAATTAAAAGAAGCTGGTTTTGTTTTTGATATGGGCCCAAGCTGGTACTGGATGCCAGAGGTTTTTGAGCGCTTTTTCAATAGTTTTGGTAAAAAAGTAGCAGATTATTATCAATTAGATAGATTAGATCCATCCTACCGCGTTTATTGGCCTGATGGCCCAATGGATATCCCCGCAGATTACGAATCCTTAAAGAAATTATTTGAAGATATTGAACCGGGCACTGGTATAAAACTTGATAGTTTTATGAGTGAGGCCGTTTATAAATACGAAGTTGGTATTAATAAACTGGTGCATAAACCAGGCCAGTCTTATGCTGAATTTTTAGATTGGGATTTGGTAAAAGGTCTTTTTAAACTGGATGTTTTTACGTCCATGAAAAAACACATAGGCAAGCACTTTAAAAATCCTAAACTGCAGCAATTGCTGGAATTCCCTGTTTTATTTCTTGGGGCTTTGCCCGAAAATACACCTGCTTTATATAGTTTGATGAATTATGCTGATATAAAACTCGGCACCTGGTATCCGCAGGAAGGAATGTACAAAATTGTGGAAGGTATGTTCGCAGTAGCAGAAGAATTAGGTGTAAAATTTGTTTTTAACGCCGATGTTACTGAAATAAAAGTGGAGCAGGGCGTAGCAAAGTCTGTTATTGCCAAAATAACTCATAACCCAGAACCCAAAACTCAAAACACGTACCACGCTGATGTGGTAATAGGTGCGGCAGATTATAATTTTATTGAAACAAAGTTGCTTCCGGAAGGTTACCGAAGCTATACTAACGAATACTGGGATAAAAGAGTGATGGCACCAAGTTGCCTGTTGTATTACATTGGCCTCAACAAAAAACTGGATGCTGTTTTACACCATTCGTTATTTTTTGATACTGATTTCGGTGTGCATGGTAAAGAAATTTATACAACAAAACAATGGCCAACCGCACCTTTGTTTTACGTATGTACGCCATCTGTAACAGATAAAACAGTAGCGCCTGAAGGGCAGGAAAACATGTTTTTTTTAATACCGGTTGCAACAGGTTTAACAGGTGACACAGAAGAATTAAGAGAAGCGTATTTTGAAAAAATTCTGGATCGTTTTGAAAAATATACGGGTCAAAATGTGAAAGATGCAATCATATATAAAAAAACCTATTCAGTAAGTAATTTCGTAGATGATTACAACTCGTTTAAAGGAAATGCTTATGGATTGGCAAATACTTTAACACAAACGGCAAATTTAAAGCCGGCTTGCAGAAGTATTAAAATAAAAAACTTATTTTACACCGGTCAACTAACTGTACCGGGTCCAGGAGTGCCTCCCAGCCTTATAAGCGGAGAGGTTGTGGCCAAGGAAGCTACAAAGTATTATGGCTGATAAAACAAAAAGATGCAATTAATCGTTATGAAATGAAGGTTGGTTGGTTATTAATTAAAGAGAAAACTATTAACAGGAAATGATAAAGCTTTTCCATGATGTGAGTCAACAATGCAGTAAAGCAGTAACTGAAAAGTACAGTACTTCTTTCAGCAGTGCTATAAAATTATTGCACCCGGAGTTGCGCATACCTATCTATAATATTTATGGATTTGTTCGCTTTGCGGATGAAATCGTTGATACATTTCATCAATACCAAAAAGAAGAACTTTTAACAGAGTTTAAAAAAGAAACTTATGCAGCTATTGAAAGAGGTATAAGTTTGAATCCGATACTGCATAGTTTTCAGATTACTGTAAGAGAATACAATATTTCTCACGACCTGATTGAAGCTTTCTTCAGCAGCATGGAGATGGATTTGCGTAAAACCGAATACAACAGTAGTGGTTACAAAGAATATATTTACGGCAGTGCCGAAGTGGTTGGTTTAATGTGTTTGTATGTTTTTTGCGAGGGCGATAAAAATATGTACAACGATTTAAAACCATCTGCACAGGCTTTGGGAGCTGCGTTTCAAAAAGTAAATTTCTTGCGTGATGTAAAGGCAGATTATGAGCAACTTAACAGGTCTTATTTTCCTGAAGTTGATTTCACAAACTTTACACCCAGTATGAAAAAGCAAATTGAAGATGATATTACCATAGATTTTGAAAACGCATATGAAGGCATTTTGAATTTACCAACCAAAGCGAGGTTTGGTGTGTATGTTGCTTATAAATATTACCTATCGTTATTTAAAAAAATAAAGCGTACGGCACCTGCAAACATTATGGACCAACGCATACGCATACCAAATTATGGCAAAGCCTATATCGTTGCAAAAGCAGGCTTAAGAAGCCAATTCAATTTATATTAACCGTTTCAGAAGTTATGGATGTTATTTTGGTAGATGAGCATGATGAGCAAACGGGTATCATGGAAAAAATGGAAGTTCATCAAAAAGCCCTGTTGCACAGGGCTTTCAGCGTTTTTATTTTTAATGATAAGGGTGAAATGCTATTACATAAAAGAGCAGAAAAAAAATATCATAGCGGTGGTTTATGGACAAACGCTTGCTGCAGCCACCCAAGGCCATCTGAAGAAACTTTAGCTGCTGCTGAAATTCGCCTGTACGAAGAAATGGGTTTTAATACAGAACTAAAGAAAGCTTTTCACTTCATTTATAAAGCTCCTTTTGACAATGGTTTAACCGAGCATGAATTTGACCACGTATTTACCGGCCATTACAACGGAGACATAAACCCAAATGCAGAGGAAGTCAGCGACTATTGTTTTAAATCAATTGAAGAAGTAAAAAATTCAATAAAAACTCATCCGCACAAATACACAGAGTGGTTTAAAATAGCTTTTCCAAAAATGGAGGTGTATCTTCAAGAATCAGCTATTATTTAATTACCTTAGAAGAAAAAGATTTCGTGCTAAACAAGTTTACAAAATTTGACATTGCCACAGCCATAGCTGTTCTGTTTCACGCTATTGGGTTGATTGGGTTATTGTTTTTTGATAAAGGTTTTTTTCTTGCAGCAACTCCATTTAATTTATTGCTCTCTTTTTCACTGTTGATCTGGACGCAAACAGATAAAAATATCAACTTTTTTGTTTTCCTGATACTTTGCTTTGTCGTTGGCATTATTGTAGAAATTATTGGTATAAATACCGGAATGCTTTTTGGTGATTATACTTACGGTGATGTGCTTGGGTTTAAAGTGCAGCATGTGCCGGTTTTAATCGGCGTTAATTGGTTTATTATTATTTACTGTAGTGGTATAAGTATTAATACATTATTAATGAAGGCCATTAAACATGTGGCGGCAGATACAGGTAAAACGCCCATGGCATTAAAAGCTTTATCGGTAATTGTGGATGGTGCTACGCTTGCCATCTTTTTCGATTGGTTGATGGAACCTGTTGCCATAAAGCTGGGCTACTGGGTTTGGAATGGCGACGGATCTATACCTATTTTTAATTATATATGTTGGTTTGTAATAAGTTTATTGCTTTTAGCGGTGTTTCATTTCGCAAAATTTAATAAACAAAACAAATTCGCTGTAAATTTGTTACTCATTCAGCTCATGTTCTTCTTATTATTAAGAACATTTTTAAAGTAAACAATTAATGAACTGGTTAATATATATAGCAATTATTGTGGCCACTTTCGCTTTAATGGAGGGCTTAACCTGGTGTATCCACAGGTTTATTATGCACGGTTTTTTGTGGGTGTTACATAAAGATCACCATCAAAAGGAGCCTGGCATATTTGAAAAAAACGATGCATTCTTTCTGATTTTTGCAATACCAAGCTGGTTGTTTATTATGCTGGGTGTTATGAACCAGGCTTATTGGTCAGTTGCAATTGGCACAGGGCTTACCTTATACGGCATTGCATATTTTTTAGTACACGATGTTATAATTCACCAGCGGCTTAAATGGTTTACAAGAAGTAATAACAGCTATGTACGCACAATACGTTGGGCTCATAAAATGCACCACAAACACCTTGATAAACATCATGGCGAAAGTTTTGGTTTTCTTTGGGTAGCAAAAAAATACTGGGATAAAGTAAGAGCTGATAAAAAAAGACAAGCTGAATCAGTGGAGGCAGCAGGTACCGCTTCAGCTTGATTTTCTTCATTAAAATTATATACAAAACGTTTGCTGCGTATTTGGAATTTTGAATCCTCATTACACATATTTTGTCATTCTTGCAGCTTCAATTGCTGGCCCGCTGGCATTAAGCTTCGACAAAAAAGTAGCATTTTATAAAAACTGGAAATTTGCACTGCCGGCTATGCTAATCCCTGCATTGCTGTATATTTTATGGGATGCCTATTTTACATCAAAGGGAGTTTGGTATTTTAATGATGCATATATCACGGGTGTAAAACTGCTTAATTTACCGGTGGAAGAAGTGCTTTTCTTTTTTATAGTGCCTTACTGCTGCATATTTATATATGCCTGTATCAGAAGCTATTTTCCTAACCTCTACAATAAAAAAAATGCTGATGTTTTTTTAAAACTAATTGCGGTTCTGTTACTGATTACAGGTGTTTTTTATTTTGATAAATATTATACAAGCTGGACTTTTATTTTTACCGGAACTTTTATTTTTCTCGTTTATTTTTTGAAGTCATTTTTCAAAGGTTTCGATGCTGTTTCCTTTCTTGTATCTTATGCCATCTGCCTGGTACCTTTTTTAATTGTAAATGGTTTTCTTACAGCCATGCCTGTTGTACAATACAACGATGCAGAAAACCTCGGCATAAGAATTTATACTATACCTTTTGAAGATTCAGTTTATGGCATGTTGCTGGTATTGATGAATGTGCTGTTGTATGAAAAGTTGAAGAGTAAAAAAGTAGCTATAACATATTAATGCCGCTGCAACTTCCCTGTATTCGTCATCGGCAATGCATCTACAATCTTCAAACGCTGTGGTGCTTTAAAAGAGGATAATCTTTTTTTGCAGTATGTTAAAACATCTTCTATATCAATAGTTGTTCCTTCGTATAAAACAATCTCACCTTCGATAATCTGCCCCAGCAAAGGATGCGGACTGCTGCTTATACGTGCCTGCTTAATTTCAGGAATCATTTCTAAAACGGCTTCTACTTCTTCAGGAAAAACTTTTAAGCCAGAAATATTTATAACAGATTTTGATCGCCCTTCAATTTTTATCAAACCATCTTCAGCTTTAGAGGCGTAATCAGCAGTTAAAAAATATCCATTCTTTAAAACATCTTTACTTAATGTTTGTGGCAAAAGATAAGCATCAAACATTCCTGGGCCTTTAATACCCAGATTTCC
>JBBQPX010000003.1:0-21477 GCA_038216775.1 Chitinophagales bacterium | reverse complement strand
TTCTTGTATCGGTAATTATATAATTGGCATCAACGTTTTCACCAACCAACCTAACTGATGTTATTTTATACCCGCCGCTAAAATTGCTTTTGCTATCTCCATAACGACTGCGCTGTCCCAGCGGCATTCTTGCCTGGCCGCGACTATCTTTATTAAATAAATTCTGGTCTAAAATGAGCCATAAAAAAGGCAGTGCATGTGGACTGTTATTTTTGTAAGTAATGGTTTCGCTGCCCGTAATAACATTCGTTACATCGTTTAAGGATGCGTTAATCTGATAATCAACTTTGTTTTGCCAGTATCCAACATTTGGCTCACCTGTTGCAGCACGGCTTATTGTGCCGCCTCCAGAATAAAAATTAGGAGCAAACAAATCATAGGGATCGTATTTCGATTCAACCTTTGAATCGTTCTGCGCCTGAACAAAAGATATAGATAGAAAAAATAGAAGGAAACTGCTGATTAACTTGGTCATAACCTGAAATTTTATTTTCGAAGTTAAGATAATTAGTGCAGCAGGAGATACCGTTAATCAAGTAGTTTAGGCTGAATAGATTTTGAAAGGAATAATACTGGTATACTAAAAAACTTGAGGTGTTTTTTCAGATTGATGCCCGCTCGACTATTAAAAGATGGAGGTTGAAATGAAATTAAAGTTGATATTATTCCCAGTTTTTTAACAGCAATCTGCTTTTTTCTTTTATAACCGGGTCATCTTCGGTTTGAATAGGAAGGGTTATAAGCAGATTAAGGTAAGCTATGGCTTTAGCTTTATTGCTATTATCCTTATAAGCTTTTGCCATTTCGTAATAGTTAAGTATAAACTCCGGTCTTAATGCATGTGCTTTTTCAAACGAAGTAATTGATTCTTTTAATGTGGCTGGCGGCAAACCACCATAAAAAAGCTTTACTATGCCTCTTTCCAGGCTGTTTAAATTGCTTATTTCGTACTGCCATCTGCCCAACACATGCCAAGCTTTAAAATTACCGGCATCACCTGCAATAGCAGCATCAACATATTTTTTTACCTCTTTGGCATTCTCAATTTTATCACGTCCGCTTTTGCTCATCGAATTTCGGCCCAACGCTATCGCCATTACACAATTAGCTTCAGAATTTTTAGGGTCAACTTTTAAAGCTGTTTCTGCATAAATTTTTGCCGCCGCATAGTACTCACCTCTCAATTTTGTATTTGTGGTTTCACGCTGCCCAATACGGCTGCATAATTCACTACATTTATTTAAGGAGTAAATATTTGTGGAACTGATTTTTAAAACCTCTTTAAACTTTTTAAAGGCCGCTTTTTCATCTGGCACAGATTCCAATCGATTTCCCTCTTTAATAAGCGCTGCAACATCCTGCGCATTAACAATAATGCCAGAAAATGTAAAAATTAATATGGTAAAAAATAGCTTCAATTAAAAGTCTTGTTTATAGGTAACGCTTACAGAGCCTGCAATATTTGGTATGGGTGCATGTTTTTTTCTTACGGAAATTATTATTGATTTAATTCGGTTATCGTAACTATAAATCAAACCAGATAATTCCTGTGTAATTGTTTCAAGTAATTGCGTAGGAACGGCCATACGCTGTTTTATAATATCATAGACTGCAGCGTAATTAATGGTTTGCTCTAAAGCTTTTACTGGTTCCATATTCTCAAAAGATATGCTAACATTCACTTCAAAATCGTTACCTAAAACACGCTCTTCTTCATGCACACCATGGTATGCAAAAAATTGTAAGTTATTTAGGTTGATGGTAAACATGAATTAATTGATAATGGGTTAATGGACAATGGATAATTTTTTCGACTGCAAGCAGCTATTTGATAATGAATAATATTCCTATTATAAGGCATTATGAATTATCCATTATAAAATTATCCATTTTTTAATGAAGTCCTTTCTCTCCCAAATACCTTTCCGCATCCAGCGCTGCCATGCAACCACTGCCAGCTGCAGTTACAGCCTGCCTGTATATTTTATCCTGCACATCGCCGGAGGCAAAAACACCTTCAATATTTGTTTTAGATGTGCCGGGCGTTGTTATTAAATAACCTGCGTCATCCATATCCAACCAGCCTTTAAAAATACCAGAGTTAGGTTCGTGGCCTATCGCCACAAAAAATGCGCTCACCGGAATTTCCTGCTTCTCCCCTGTTTGATTATTTTTTATGCGGACAGCTTCCACTTTTTTATCTCCCAAAACTTCGTCAGTTTCACTGTTCCAGTAAATGGTAATGTTGGGTGTATTTTTTACTCTTTCAGCCATAATATTGCTGGCACGCATTTCGTGGCGGCGTACAATCATGTGCACATGCGAACATATTTTAGAAAGGTAAAGCGCTTCTTCTGCGGCAGTATCTCCGGCACCAACTATTGCTACTTCTTTTCCTTTAAAGAAAAAACCATCGCACACAGCGCAGGCGCTAACACCATAACCATTCAGGCGTTGCTCACTTTCAATACCTAACCATTTTGCAGATGCGCCGGTTGATATAATTACAGAATCCGCTTCAATCCATTTTTCTTCGTCAATTTCAACTTTTAAAGGTCTGGTTGAGAAATCAACTTTTGTTGCCAATCCATAACGAATATCAGTCCCCATCCGCTTTGCCTGATTTTCAAAATGAACCATCATTTCTGGGCCTTGTATTCCATCCGGGTAACCGGGATAATTTTCTACCTCTGTTGTTATCGTTAACTGGCCACCTGGCTGTATACCTTGATATAAAATTGGGGTTAAACCTGCTCTAGATGCATATATTGCGGCTGTGTAACCTGCCGGACCCGAACCTATTATTAAACAATGTACTTTCTCTACTGACATAAAATTTTCTGTATTATTTTGTTGCGAATGTAAAGGATTATTTATTATGAAAAGGGTTAACGAGCTATAACAGTACCAACTTGTGAAGCGTACCCACAAAATACGCCTAAAGCTCCATTACTAATGTTACCAATTACTTTGCCCGGCTGTGCAAACGGATTGCCAATGCTTTGTTGGTTAAACTCCCAGGTACTCCAAAACGTGTAGGTTGGTTTATCAATATTAGATAATTTAAAAGAAATTGTATCGCCTCGGGCAAATAACCTGTCATCACCTGTTACAGCAGGTGCGTTTCTATCAACACCAGGGTCAACCTGACCTGAATAAGTAGTTCCATCAATAACCTCATCATTAAAAACAGAGTTAAACCCAGGTAAAAAACGCTCGCTATTTTTCTTGGTATAATAACGTATGTAATTTCCAAGGCCCGGCGGGTCAATTGCCCTTACCATTAATATGCGTTTGGAGGTATCAACATTTGGCGGCGGCGCTTTTGTCCAAAGGCTATCGAATATTTTTGCAAGCGGCGGAATGGTTGTTTTTGCTGCGTATTCCTGTCCATCAACCTTTATAGACAGCGTATATGTTTTATTAAACTGGCCAATAAAAGCAGTAGCAAGGTTTGACGAATCGATGCTGTAATAAGAAATAGAAAAGCCGTTGCCAACCGGCACGTTGTATTCTTTTAATGTATGGGTAACCGTGCCATTGCTCATGGTAACAACTGCGTTGTGAACAAACGAATTAAACAAAGCCGCCGGGCTGATGGCTCCATAAAAATCAAGGCTTCTGCTAAGTGCAACCGTAGGTGCTTCGCCGTTCTCAATCTGTGCATCAACAACCAATATTGGTTCAGAATTTTTCAAATTGAAATTGATATTTTTCTCACAGGAAAAAAATAAGAGCGTTAATAAACAAAATAAAATGGTCTGTTTCATACAAAACAAAATTAAACTATCAACATCTAAAAAAACTACGTCCTGATTAAATTTAGTCAGCGAGCATATATATTTATCAAGAACTTTACAAAAGCCCCAGCGGGGCGACATGTCAGTAGCAGATATTTAACAAATATCGGTTGTATTTAGCTCCATCGGAGCGACATGTTTAACATATCGCTCCGATAAAGCTTTGGATGTTCTATAAAATGCCATTTTTGCTACTGACATGACGCTCCCATGGAGCTGTAAAGCCGCCAACAAGGCGATAACATTAAACAGCTAAATTGAGCAAAAGTTTACCACAAAAAAATCCTCCCGATTAATCAGGAGGATTTTTGAATATAGATGAGTTTAAACTAACCTAAATAAGCTTTTAAAGCTCCGCTGTACCTTGCTTTCTGCAGGCGTTTTATCGCTCTCTCCTTAATCTGGCGGATACGCTCTTTAGTTAAATCGTATTTTTGACCAATTTGCTCAATGGTAACACCATTTTCTCCATCCAAACCAAAATAAGCATTTACAATTTCTGCTTCTCTTGGGCTTAAAGATTTAAGAACCCTGCGGATTTCATTTTTCAATGAATCGTGCATTACGTCTTCATCGGTTTCATCGCCACCTTTCAGTAAATCACCCATAGCAACATCTTCAGCCTCATGCACAGGTGCATCAAGTGAAGTGTGACGGGTGTTACTCTGGAAAATGTTGTTGATTTCCGTTTCGCTCATTTCTAATAATTCAGCTAATTCTTCAGTAGATGGCTCACGCTCATGCTCCTGTTCAAATGCCATGTAGGCTTTGTTAGCTTTGTTGTACGTGCCAATTTTGTTTTGTGGCAAGCGGACTAATCTGCCCTGCTCTGCCAACGCCTGTAGTATAGATTGGCGAATCCACCACACAGCATAAGAAATAAATTTGAAACCTTTAGTTTCGTCAAAGCGTTGTGCCGCTTTAATCAAGCCGAGGTTGCCCTCGTTAATTAAATCACTAAGAGATAGGCCCTGATGCTGGTACTGCTTAGCCACAGATACCACAAACCTTAAGTTGGCCTGCACCAATTTGTCCAAAGCACGCTGATCTCCCATTTTAATCTTTTGGGCTAAAATGGTCTCCTCTTCAGGGGTAATCATCGAAATTTTGGAAATTTCCTGCAGATATTTCTCAACCGCTTGTGAATCACGGTTGGTAATCTGCGTTGCGATTTTAAGTTGCCTCATTTAATTGTATTAATTACTAATATTGAACACTGGTTAGACACCTTTTGTTGCGGAAAAGTTGCAAATGCTTGGTTAATTGCTTTTAATCTGCTCAAAAATGTGTGCAAAGTTAGCTATTTAAGGCCGCATTTCATAAAGAAAGTGTATAAAATTGGATGGATGGTGGATAATTTGAGGGGATTAGGAGTTAGGAATTGGGAATTTGGAATTAGCAGTTAGGAATTAGGAATTTTTAATTATGAAGTTTGAATTTAAACCCAATTACCAATATCCAATTCCCAATTCCTTACCACTACCTCCTTATATTTGCTCCATGATAACAGACCTACGCTCCGATACGTTTACCAAACCATCAGCAGCCATGCTAGAAGCCATGTTTAAAGCCCCCGTTGGGGATGATGTTTTTGGCGAAGACCCCTCAATTAATAAGTTAGAGGCAATGAGTGCCGAAATGTTTGGAATGGAAGCTGCACTTTTTTGTCCCAGCGGCACTATGACCAACCAGATTGCCATTAAATGCCACACCCAACCTGGTGATGAAGTTATTTGCGATAAGGTGAGCCATGTTTACATATATGAAGGTGGTGGCATTGCTTTTAACAGCGGTTGTCAGGTAAAAACTTTGGATGGCGATAGGGGCAGAATTAATGCGGAACTGGTTGCAGAAGCTATAAATCCTGATGATGTACATAAGGCTAGAACAAGGTTGGTAAGTCTTGAAAATACCGCTAACCGTGGTGGCGGAAGCTGTTATGATTTCACTGATTTTCAATACATTAAAGAAATCTGTTTAAAAAACAAATTAGGGCTTCATTTAGATGGCGCTAGGCTTTGGAATGCCCTTGTTGCCAAGGATGAATCCCCAAAACAATACGGCGAAGTTTTCGATAGTATCTCCATCTGCCTAAGCAAAGGAATGGGAACGCCCGTTGGCAGTTTGTTGCTGGGCGATGTTGATTTTATAAAACAAGCAAGGCGTGTACGCAAGGTTTTTGGCGGTGGAATGCGGCAGGCTGGTTACCTGGCAGCAGCCGGCATTTATGCGTTAGAAAATAATATTGAGCGCCTTGCCGATGACCATCTTCATGCAAAACAAATTGCAGCAGCTCTTGGCAAAAAGGATTTTATTGGCAGAATAATGCCTGTTGAAACAAACATCGTAATCTTTGAGGTTAAAGGTTCTTATACTCCGGTTACATTTTGTAAAAGGCTGGCAGAGGATAATATTTTATGCCTGCCAATATCTGCTACCCAGGTGAGAATGGTAACGCATTTGGATATTACTAAAGAAATGCTAAATGTGCTAATTGGCGTTATTGAGGCATTGTAATTGATAAAGAAAAACATCGACACCACTTTTACCTAACCAAAAACAAACCAACAATGAAACTACAATCAATGATTGCAGCTGTCTTAGCTATGCTTGTATTTCAATCCTGCCAAAAAGAAGCAAGTACCGGCATAGGAAGCGGTTCAAGCACAGCCAAAGTAAATTTTATTTTTAAGTTCGATTCTACACAAGTAAGGCTTAATGCAATTGGTCAATACTCTCCTATGCCCGCAGGTAATGCAGGACAGTCGCCACGCTTTAATACCATGAGCGCTCATTACGTAGAGCTTGCACCAAGTGCTTTTACAGCCTTAGGCGGCGGTGCCGTTGTGTACAAAGCCCCGGAAGTAACTACCGGCGGCTCCAAAGCAATTGATTTCAGCAATTCAAAATTTGCAGGTAATAACCAGGTATTTTTAAGTGTACCTGTAAATAGTTTTGCTGCGGGTAGCTATACCTGGTTAAGAGTTTCGTTGGCTTATCAGAATTACAATATTTATATGAATGCGCTTGGGCAAACAATTGATGCAACCTTGGCATCGTTCATAGGTTTTAATACCTACCTCGGCAACTATAAAGTGAAAGATTCAACAGTAACCGTAAATGCAAATAAGCTGCAAGGCTACTGGGCGCTGGAAGGCAAGTATTCAGGTTTTGGATTTTTAAGTACCGGTCAGGCACCTGCGGGAGCAACAACAGTTCCTAATCCCATTTTTGCCAGCTCCCCTATTCCACAAGGCTCTTGCGTAGTTACGGGGCAGTTTGCAACGCCATTGATTATAACCGGCAACGAAACGAAAGACATTAACATTGTAGTTTCGTTATCTACCAACAAAAGTTTTGAATGGATTGATGTTGATAATAACGGCACGTACGACCCTAATAATGGCGACCAGGTTATTGACATGGGCATCAGGGGAATGATACCGATAATACAGTAAATTTAAGTTTTCGGATAAGTTAATAACGCCATGCTTTTTGTGTGGCGCTTTTTGTTTGTGTTGATATATCTTCGTAATGCATAGAAACAACTAAACTCAAAAACATCATGCATCCATACGAACAATTATTAAATGATAACAAAGACTGGGCTGCAGGAATAGTGGCCAAGGATCCCTTTTTTTTTAAAAGCTTATCTGAATTACAAACACCCGAATTTTTGTGGATTGGATGCAGCGACAGCCGGGTGCCGGCAGACCAAATAACCAACACAAAACCAGGGGAGATTTTTGTTCATCGCAACGTGGCAAACCTTGTTATAAATAATGATGTTAACCTGCTAAGTGTGCTGGATTATGCCGTTAATCACCTTAAAGTAAAACATGTAATTGTTTGTGGCCACTATGGCTGCGGAGGCGTAAAAGCGGCTACCACAAACAACGATTTTAACCAGGTACTTAATATGTGGTTGAGAAACATCAAAGATATTTACCGTATTCATCGGGAAGAGCTGGATGCTATTGAGGATGAAACAAAACGTGTTAATCGGCTAGTTGAACTTAATGTGCAGGAGCAGATATTAAATCTTGCTAAAACATCTATCATTCAACGGGCTTGGCAAAATGAACAGCGACCAGATTTACATGGCTGGGTTTACGGACTGGATAACGGAATAATTAACCCGGTGTTTGATATGAAAGCAGGCACACATATAGACCCGCTTTACGAGTATGAAAACTTGTAGGCGCATTTTCAACTTATAAAAAATGCCCCCCAATTTACTGAAGGGCATTTTTATTTATATTAAGCCTCACATTTATCCTTCAGCCATTCAATACATTCCCTGAATGTTTCGAACAGGTTATCTTCGGGAATAAGCTCCGGAATTATATTTATCTGCTGCATCATATTTTTTGGTTGGGCTTGTATGCCGGTTATCAAAACCTCAATACCTTTTTGCTCAAGAGATAAAATTGCATCCTCCAGCGCATATAAACCCGTTTGATCAATAAACGGCACTTTAACCATTCGTATAATTACAAATTTTATATTCTTTAACTCACTCACTTTATCTGAAAAGTCCGAGGCAAAACCAAAAAACAATGGTCCGTCCAAATGCTTAACAAGCACATTTTTTCTGATATTTTCTGGTATATCCTCATCTTCCCAGCCTTGCTCACGTTGTATATCTCCAATGCCTGTAATTTTTGTATTTTCTTTGGTGATGTCGCTCATTTTTTTCATAAAAAGAAACGATGCCATTACCATACCTATACCAACAGCAACCAGCAAATCAAGGAACACGGTAACAAACAAAACAACTATCATTATAAAGGCATCAGCTTTAGGTACTTTGCGTATATGCCTGAAGCCTTTGTAGTCAAGAATTCCAATTCCAACGGTAATTAAAATACCTGCTAAAACCGATTTTGGAATAAGTGCTGCATATTTGCCTGCACCTAATAACACCACTATTAAAACTATCGCATGTATAACGCCGGAGATTCTGTTTCGTCCACCAGAACGAATATTAACGAGTGTACGCATGGTTGCACCTGCACCTGGCAAACCGCCAAAAATTCCAGCGATGGAGTTACCAACGCCCTGTCCTATTAATTCTTTGTTGCTGTTATGTTTTGTTTTGGTCACGTTGTCCGCCACAACAGATGTAAGCAAAGAATCAATGGCACCAAGTGCTGCCAGAGTTACACCTGCTTCCAAAATCATGGTATAAAATTTTGAATCAATTGTAAGTAATTCAGAAATATGTAATGGAGGAATCCCTTGGGGAATATCTCCTATAATAGGCACATCATGTTTAAGAATAACCGACAAAATTGTTACCAGCAGCAATGCAACCAAAGTACTTGGCACTGCCTTGGTAATTTTAGGAAACAAGTAAATAATGGCAATGGTTAAAGCCGCATACATAATCGCATACATATTGCTGTCGCTGATGGCCGGTGCTATTTCTTTAACTACATCAATGGTTGTTTTAGGCGATGCTTGGCCAATTGCAGGAAATAACTGCAACAAAATAATAATTACGCCAATACCGCTCATAAAACCGGAGATAACCGGATAGGGTATAAATTTTATGAGTGCCCCTACTTTAAAAACGCCCATTAAAATCTGAATAATACCGGCTAGTAAAAAACTAGCTACAATAGCCCCCATTACCGAAGCTATATCACCGTTAGTGGCCTGATTAACAAATAATCCTATTGTGGCAGCAGAAACCACCGTCATAGGGCCAGTTGGTCCGCTGATTTGTGAAGGTGTACCTCCAAGTATTGCAGCGAAAAATCCGAGAAATATAGCACCATATAAACCCGCAGCGGCACCGAGCCCCGATTGCACGCCAAATGCCAAAGCCAGCGGTAGTGCCACAATACCGGCAGTTAACCCACCAAAAAAGTCACCTTTTGTGAATTTTAATAAACTCATATCAATAAAAAAATTTGAAAGTTAGAAAATGTACAGCCAATAAGCTTTGTTATAAATCGAAGTTCATAATTCACCTGGGCGGCAGATAGGGTTTACTTAAAAAGCCCTGCGGATAATATTGGATACATTCAGATGAAACTTCCTTAAAAGAGGTTGCAGAAAAACTGCAGAACAGATTAATAGCAATCTGTTGTTTGTCTATTTTAAAATTGTCTGTATTTTTTTCTCCCGTTGCATTGTCATCTGGACATTGCTCGCTTTTTACAACTGATTTTTTTACATAAACAGCAGTACCTGTGCATTGAATAACAAAGCCAAAAGTTAATATAAAAAGCAGAAATTTTGCCATAACGAAAGCAGTTGAAGATACTAAATTTTATCGGTTTTTAAAAGCCGGTAATTGTAAACAAAATTACGCCCGATTTTAAACGTACAAACTTTAACTTCGTAATCAATCTTTAATCAAAATATATGTTTCCAAAAGTTAACCCCACCACTACCCCATCATGGCAGGCATTGCTGCAGCATAAGCAATTGTTCGAAAATGTACACATGAAAGATCTTTTCTTTAATGATGCAGAAAGGTTCAGCAAATTTTCGGTACAGATTGAAAACCTGCTTTTTGATTATTCTAAAAATATAATTACAGAAAATACCCTGGAGATTTTATTGGAACTGGCAAAAGACTGCCGGTTAAAGGATGGTATTGAGGCGATGTTTGGCGGAGAAAAAATTAATGGAACGGAAGACCGTGCAGTTTTACATACTGCTTTGAGAAACTTTTCGGACGAGCCGGTATTAACGGATGGTGCCGATGTGATGCCGGCCATCAGACAAGTGCGGGAACAAATGAAAAAATTCTGCGTAGCATTACATTCAGGAGAATGGAAAGGCTATAGTGGCAAAAAAATAAAATACATTGTAAACATTGGTATTGGCGGCAGCGATCTTGGGCCGGTAATGGTTACAGAAGCTTTAAAATCCTATTGGGTTGATGGCGTTGAAACTTATTTTGTAAGCAATGTTGATGGAACACATATTGTAGAAACGCTAAAAAAAGTTACAGCAGAAGAAACACTCTTCTTAATTGCCAGCAAAACTTTTACCACCCAGGAAACCATGACCAATGCACATACTGCAAGAGACTGGTTTTTACAGCACGCAAAAGATGAAGCACATGTAGCCAAACATTTTGTAGCATTAAGTACAAATGAAAAAGAGGTTGTAAAATTCGGTATAGATGCAAATAATATGTTTGTGTTTTGGGATTGGGTTGGTGGCAGGTATAGTTTATGGAGTGCCATTGGTTTATCTATTGCACTTACAATTGGTTACAATAATTTTGAACAATTGTTGAAAGGTGCTCATGATGCAGACAATCATTTTAGAGAAACGGATTTTGATAAAAACATTCCGGTGTTAATGGCATTGATTGGCATTTGGTACGGTAATTTCTTCGGAACTAGAACTGAAGCCATTTTGCCTTACGACCAATACCTGCACCGCTTTGCAGCATATTTTCAGCAGGGAAATATGGAAAGTAATGGTAAGTATGTTGACCGCAATGGCGAAAAAGTTACTTACTCCACCGGGCCCGTTATTTGGGGCGAACCTGGCACAAATGGGCAACATGCTTTTTACCAGTTGATACATCAAGGCACGCAGATTATCCCTTGCGATTTTATTGCTCCGGCTAAAAGCCACAACCCTACCGGTGAGCATCATCAAATTTTATTGAGCAATTTCTTTGCCCAAACTGAAGCTTTGATGAATGGCGCAGCAAATGATAATCCTTACCGTGTTTTTGAAGGTAACAGGCCAACCAATTCATTTTTACTACATGAAATAACCCCGTTTACATTGGGGCAACTTACAGCTTTGTATGAGCACAAAATATTTGTACAAGGAGTTATTTGGAATATTTACAGTTTTGACCAATGGGGAGTTGAGTTAGGCAAGGTTTTAGCAAAGAAAATTTTACCGGAGCTGGAAAATGAGCAGCCTATTGAGGCGCATGACAGCTCGACAAACGCATTAATAAATTTGTATAAAAAACTGCGCTGATTAATAGCTTGGCCTTGTTTGTAATTGTATTTCTTTTGTCAATTTAAGTTCGCAGGTTTTGCCTGTTGCTTTTAATTTGATGATGATGTTTTTACAATCTGTTTCGGGCATTTCGATGCCGTCTGCTGTTTGCAAATCCAGCCTCCAAAGGCTGTTACATTTTTTTGCAGTTATTTCCTTACTGTTATTGTTATTATCGGTTCCCGCTGTAACGGAATTACTTTCAAACTTAGTTATAGATGCTGTTAAAGGCTTTTTGTTATATAATACGGTGATAACTTCAGGATTTTTTGCGCCCGTCCATTCGATGTATATAAAACGGTTAATTATAGGTTTGGGCTGTATTGGGTTTCCATTTTCATCGGCCATTTGCATGCCGGGCATGGATGATGTGTAAAAAGCATATGCTTTTTTAATGCCGCAACTCGTTTGTGCATTGCAAGCTATAACCAGAACTGATACTAATATGGTAAGAAAGAAATTTTTCATCGTTGTTTTTTTACAATTTACCTGTTTTCTACTTTACCAAGCTAAAACAATACCAAAATAAAATCCTCCCGGTTTATGGGGAGGATTTTTTGCAATTAGTTTTGGTGTTCTATTCTAAATTCTACCACTTTTCTGCCACCTCACTGCTTCCGTTATCAACGGGGCCATCATTTGAAATATCTGTAGTTTCTATTGTAGGCTCATCAACAAGTTTCTCAACCGGTGTTGCTGTTAAATCAGCTACAGCCGATTCCATAGTTGTAGGTTCAGTAGTTTCTAACGCATCATTTGAAGTCTGCTGCACCTGCCCTTCTTCGCCCTCGTAAGGTGTATCATGGTTAAAGGCATCAAAATCAAAATCAGGCATTAAGTCTGTCTTTACATAATCAATCGCTTCGCCTAAACCTTTAATAAATTTGTTAAAATCCTCTTTATACAGAAAAATCTTATGTCTGTCGTAACCATCAGAATCAAAACGCTTGCGACTTTCAGTGATAGTTAAATAATAATCATTGCCACGGGTTTCTCTTACATCAAAAAAGTAAGTTCTGCGTTTTCCGGCTCTAATGCGTTTGCTATAAACGCTCTCCATTTTCTTGTCGTTGTTCTTTTCGTTGTTTTCGTACGCCACTGTTTTTTTATTTTTTTAAATTAACGATTACCCTCATTGGGTTTAACAAAGATAAAATTGTTTTCCATTCTACAAAATATATAGGAAATTATTTACCGTTTATGCCCCTATCCCCTCCCGAAAAATCGGGACATGTGCCGGGGAATATCAGTATTAAATTAAATGATTGCCATAGTTGATAATACAGTTTTCTATTTTATTCCGGCGACAATTTAAAATGCAACCAATATATAGTGAATTATTTGCCTTCTATCGAAGAAATGTACCGTGCAAGATGGGATCTATTCGATTTTTTTAATTCTCCTCATCCTGCTGCTGTTGCCTGCTATACATTTCAGCATATAAGCCGCCCTTTGTTATTAATTGCTGATGCGTGCCTTGTTCCCCTATTTTTCCATCATCCAAAACAATTATTTTATCAAACTCAAACAAAGAAAATATTCGATGGGTTATGATGATGGCAGTTTTGTTATGTAAGAACTGGTAAAGACTTCCGATAATTTCTTTTTCGGTTCTGGCATCAACTGCACTTAAGCAATCATCAAAAATTACAATTTTAGGGTCTTTTATTAATGCACGGGCAATGGAAATACGTTGCTTTTGGCCGCCGCTAAGTGTTACTCCACGCTCACCAATTAAAGTATCGTACCCTTGTTGAAATTTTTCTATTTCTGTATGGATACTCGCTTGTTTTGCTGCTGCAATTACATCTTCGTCAGTAGCCTCGTTCATTCCAAAGCGAATATTGTTGCGTACATTCTCACTGAATAGAAACACATCTTGTGGCACATAACTTATTTGCAGGCGAAGTGATTGCACATCAAATTTATTTATAGGAACACCATCGTAAGCAATCATCCCTTTTTGCGGCTCGTACATATGCAACAGCAGTTGTGCCAAGGTAGATTTGCCGGAACCTGTTCTGCCAACAATGGCAATTTTTTCACCCTTGTTTATCTGCAGCGAAAAATCCTTCAAAGCATTTATGCCTGTATGTGGATAGGTAAAATCAAGGTTAGAAATAGTGATGTTGCCTTCAAGCTCATTTTTTACAGGAGCTTCAGCATTTTGTATAGTTGGTTCGGTGTGTAAAAACTCATTTATTCTTCTTTGAGAAGTAGCGGCACGTTGGGTCATACTGGCCGTCCAACCGATTGCACTTACCGGAAAAGTGAGCATTTGAATGTACATTACAAATTCTGCAATTCTGCCCACATTTGCGCCTTCAACATTATTGATAACATCTAAACTTCCAACCAGAATAGTTATAAGCGTACTCAAACCAATCAACAAAGCCATACTCGGAAAATATATAGCTTCAGTTTTTGCAAGACTTAAAGCGTTGTCCTTATAATCATCGCTGTTTTTCTTAAAAAAGCCCATCATGGCTTTTTCTTGCACAAAAGATTTTATAACCCTTATGCCGGAATAGGATTCCTGTGCATTGGTTGTTAAATCGCTCAACAACGCCTGTATACGTTCGCTTTTTTTATTGATGATTGTATTAACAAGATAAATGGCGATTGCCAGAATTGGTAACGGAGCTAAAGCAACCACGGTAAGTTTAGGACTGGCTTTAAACATAAAAAAAATGCTGAATCCCAATACAGCAGCGAGGTTTATAAAATACATCAGCGCCGGCCCGGTGTACATTCTCACTTTACTAACATCATCTGCAATGCGGTTCATTAAATCGCCGGTACTATGTGTTTTGTAAAAATTGGTATCTAATTGCTGGTAGTGCGTAAAAATCTCATTCTTTTGCTCGTACTCAATATGGCGGCTCATAACTATAATAGTTTGCCGCATCAAAAACATAAACACACCACTTATAATCGCTATTACAAATAAGGCCATACCTGCATAAAGAATACGCCGTGAAGGATTTTTTTCGAAATTTTCAATAACAGCCTGTACTATATAATCGTAGTTTTTTTCACCCTGCTTTACACCAGCATCCTGCGCATTTGTTTGCTTAACCGACTGTACCACAGTATTTACAACATAGCCGGTAAGCTGTGGTGCCAATATGCGGAAATAATTGGTAAGCACCACAAATACAAAACCCAGCATAAAATGCCAGCGATATTTCCAGAAATATTTATTGAGGGAAGATAGATGTTTCATTGAGGGTGCAAAGATAAAATAAAACCCGTCTTAAAAAGCGACGCGTTCTATCATACTTATTTAGTACCTACTCATTCATTGCATGCTTAGATGTTGCCCAGCTCCCAATCATCAGAGCTCATTATACCACCATCAACCCAAGTCCACTCAATTTTTTGGTATGTAAAAGACACTTCTTCGTACTCTGCAAATTTAACCAGCTCCGGATTTTTATTATTCAACATTCTAAAGCTGATATCTACTATGTTGGCGTTGGTAAGTTTAACTTTATAGTTTTGTACCTCTGCTCCTGCACCTGCCGCCGAGGCTCTCATTTGAGGTGACCAGAACTGTAATTCAAACTCTGTAATATTTTCGTTAGTGCAAAGCGCCGTGTAGAGGAGCGGACTCGATTTATCAAGCTCTTTTGTAATAACAAATGGTTTGTGCATTCGCTTGCCTGTTGGCAATCCGCTTGCTGGATCACGGGGCGAAACAATTTCGTGACTAACCGCAATTACCATTATTTTATTTTCGCGGCCTTTTTGGGTTACCGAGCCTTTTATTTCTCCTTGTTTTTGCCCTTTAAGTTTTAAATACGCATTTAGTGCCATGATTTTTATATTTATGATTAGTTAAATGTAAAAATATTTATTGAGCTATGCAATAGGCTATAAAACAAAAAATCCGCTTAAACCTAGAGTTTAAGCGGATTTTTAAAAATTTGAAGTTTATGCTTCCAGCGGAGAGCTAGGGATTCGAACCCCAGGACCTGTAACAGTCAACAGTTTTCAAGACTGCCGCAATCGACCACTCTGCCAGCTCTCCGCGGCAAAAGTACGTTCTCAAAATAAATAACCAAAAAAAATTACGAAACTTTCTCTTCTGGATTTCTGTCTTTAACAACCACCAAATCATTTAAATCAACAGTGATGGGCATTACACCCACTTGAAGTACAGCTTTTTTTCCTTTAATTTCTTTTACAATACCCACTTGCCGGTTCTGTTTCATCCTCACTTTAAGGCCAATTTTAATTTCTCCTCCTGTTTCTTCAAACTTTTCATTCATTTTTTTCTGCTGCTTTTCGGTAGTAATCTTTTCTTTTTGCTGAAAAAGCAACGCATGTATCATTTTTACCACTTTATCCTTGTCTTCGGCTTTACGCCATTCTATCACCATGGCTTTTAACCGCCGCTCCATATCCTTCAGGTAAATAATTTTGTCAGCAGCAATTTGGTTTTGTAGTTTAAGCTTTTCCATCTCCTGTTGATGAACTTCCTTATTTAAAACCCGCTGCATCTCTTTTTTAAGCGCTTCATTTTCTTTAATAAGCGTTTTTAAATCTGATTTTTCTTTATCTATGTGCTGCAAATCCTGTTCCGTACGGTTCAGTAACTTATCCAGATTAAAATGGTCATCGTCAACCAGCTTGCGTGCTTTTTCAATCAATCTTTTTTCAAGCCCAATTCTTTCTGCAATTGAAAAAGTGTAAGAACTGCCCGGTTTACCAATAATCAGTTTATACATCGGCAACAGGTTCTTTTCATCAAACTGCATTGCACCGTTAATAATACCGGCAACCTTATTTGCCATCACCTTTAAATTAAGATAATGGGTTGTTACAATGCCCATGCTATGTTTAATGGCAAGCTCTTCCATAATTACTTCGGCAAAAGCTCCGCCTAGGTTAGGATCGCTGCCACTGCCCAGCTCATCAATAAAAAACAAAGTTTTTCCATTGGCATTTTCCATAAAATGCTTCATATTTTTTAAGTGAGATGAGTATGTGCTCAACTCAAACTCCAGACTTTGCGTATCGCCAATATGAATCATAATTTGTTTAAAAATGCCCATCTCACTATCTGGATGAACGGGCACTAGCAACCCGCTTTGCATCATCAATTGCAGCAGACCTACTGTTTTTAGCGTAACGGTTTTTCCGCCTGCATTTGGCCCGCTGATAACTAGTATTCTTTGCTTATCATTTAAAGTAAGATCAACAGGTATTGTTGGCTTGTTATTGGCTTTATTATAGAGGTACAACAAAGGATGATAAGCCTGAATTAACTGCACATACGCCTTGTCCATAACAACCGGGTAATTGCCATTATATTCTACAGCAAAGCGGGCTTTGGCTCTTATAAAATCATATTCGCCGGCAATCTCAAGATAATCTTTAAGCAAACCCGAATACATGCTTAAATTCTGCGTTAGTTTCCGCAGTATTTTATACACTTCTTTACGCTCTTCATTTTCCAAAGAAAACACATCATTATTCAATGCAGTTGTTTCTTCGGGCTCAATAAAAGTAGTTCGGCGGCTGTCGCTTTCCCCGTGCATTATGCCTTTTATCATGCGCTTTTGTTCTGCAAAAACTGCCAGTACTCTCCTACCATTTAAAAAGCTTTCTTCAATATCTGCCAGATAACCTTGCTTGTTTAAACTGGCAACTATTTTATCAAATGCCTTTCGCAATTCATTCCGTTTGCGGTATAAATTCATGCGGATATTTCTCAAATCTTCACTGGCCGAGTCTTTTACCTGGCCGGTTTCATCCAGTACTTCATCAATCAATTCAATAATAACTTTCTCGTAATAAGAATTGTCTATCACCTTTGATAAAGCCGCATAGGCAATCCGACGCTCGTTATCAAACCAGCGAAAAATATCATTACAATTCTGCACCAATCGTCTTACCAGCAAAAACTGCTCGCCACTTAAAACAGCACCAGGTATGCCAATTAATTTTAATTCCTTACTTAAATTATGTACAAACTCATTGGGAAAATGCTGACCACTTTGCACTAAAAGTTTAAACTCGTTACTCTGCTGAAGCTCTGTGGTTATAAATTCTTTTTTGGTATGAAGTCGCAGTTTTTCTGCTTTATGTTTGGCATATTCAGTACGGCAATGTAATGCCAGCAAGGTTTTTACCTTTTCATATTCTAATTGCACCAGGGCCGATTCAGGAAAAAATTTCACTATATATTATTTTAAAACTGCTAATTTCGGTTATTAATAAATTTATATGAAAACTTTATTATTGTCCATTGTTATAACAATCATTTTTGCAGGATGTTCAACCACCGTTAATTCCGGCAGCACTGCAAGCGCAAAGATTAAAACTCACCAAATAATTGCTATTTTACCTTTTGAAGTGAGGTTTGATTTGAGAAACAGCAACAGCAAAAAATTTACAGGTAAAGAATTGGCGGAAGTACGCCATGCCATGGCTTTAGAATTACAACAGTATTTGTATAACTGGTTAAAAAATTATAGTTATAAGAAATCATTTACAACCCGCATTCAAAATGTTGATATTACTGACAGCATTTTAACTCAAAAACAAATCAGTTACCTGGTTTTATATAGTATGCCTCGTACAGAATTGGCACAAATACTTGGTGTAGATGCAGTACTTACGCCCAATGTAATATTTGCACAGCCTAACAGCGAGGCTATGTCGCTAATTATGAGTTCTCCAGGACCGTTAGACCCTTCAAACTTTCAGTTTTACAATAACCTGGCTACCCAGCAAATGCGTATGCAGGTTTTGCTGACGGATAGAGTTTCGGAAAAATCAATGTGGACGTTTGAAACGAAAACAGAAAACAGTAAGTTTACAAGGCAAGTAACTGCGAGTAAACAGGGCGATATTTTATACCCTCTTTTTGAAAATATCGATAAGACGATGAAAAAGTTCATCAAGAATTTCCCGTATTTAAAAAACTAATTGTTAGGCATTTTCTACCTGCAACTCCTGCCATGGCTATAGCCGCGTTTAATTAGGTTTTAAATTCAAAGTTGAGTTTATTACCGGTTTTTTTTCCTTCTCTGGCATTGGCGTTCCTTTGTGGCAGGTGTAACAGGTAACGGCCTGCACTTCATTTGCAGTAACATTTTCGTTAAACTGAAAATAATTTTTGTTGATATCCATAGTCATGCGCATCATTTTGCGGGCAATTTCTTTTTCTGGTTTTTCATCACTATCAAAAATCAGTTTATCAGTTTTTTTATCTCTATAGTGACAATACTTGCAATTAACACCTAGCATTGCAGTAAAACCATCCATTATTTTATCAAGGGAATCGTTGGTGATATTTTTAGGCAATACCTGCAGGTTTTTAAAATCAGCATTAACGGGTTGCTTTACAGCCGCAACGCCAATAAACACAAGCAAAATTAACACGGCCAATACCTTTAACTTTTTAAATGCTTTCATACTATAATTTTTTAACCCGCCTAAGCTCCAGTAAATTTAAACTGTTTGGGTAAAAGTTTTCAATATTTAAATGAACAAGATGAATGGCCATATCGTACCACAGCGGCACAACAGGTGCATCGTTAATCACAATTCTGTCCATTTGCTGGTAAAGTTTATAGCGAACAGAATCGTTTTTTTCTGACAATGATTTTTCATACAACAAATCAAATTGTGCATTTTTATATCGAGTATAGTTAGGTGGTGCCGGATTTTTACCGTAAAAAACGCTTAGGTAATTTTCAGCATCAGGATAATCGGCAATCCAGCTTCCTCGGAAAAACGGTGCCTGCGATTTTGAAGTTTGCTCCATCAATAAACTTTTTTGAATTACTTCCACCTGCACTGTGATTCCTATCTGCAGCAATTCGTTTGCAATGTAAGTACCCAAATCGCCATAAATGGGAATGGTAAGTAATTTTATTGCAGGCAGATTTTTTCCATTGGGATAACCTGCTTCGGTAAGTAATTGTTTTGCTTTGGCAACATCGTAATGATAACCCTGCACAGCCACAGAATCAAAAGAAGGCAATCCCGCAGGAACAAAACCACTTTCTGCAGCAATACCAATGCTGTTGCGTAAATACAACATCATTTTTTTTCTGTTGAAGCCATAATTAATAGCCTGGCGAATTTTTTGTAAACGAAGCGGTGAGTTTTTTACCAAATCATTGTTTGCATCAACCAAAATACCGAGGTATTCAATATTAAGATAAGGATGTTTGTGCAGTTCAATTTTGCCCTGCCAATCTTTTTTCAGCGTGCCGGTTTTGGTAAGCACTTCATCTTTAAAAGAAGGGTCAATATCGTCAATAAAATCAAGCCGGTTTTGTTGAAACTCTAAAAACTCTGTGGCCTTACTATCATAAAATGAAACTTTAATGCCATCCAAGTAAGGTAGCCGTTTTCCGGCTTCATCTTTTTCAAAATAATTTTCGTTCTTGCTCAAAATGAGCGCCTGCCCTTCTTCCCAGGCAACAAATTGAAAAGGTCCGCTGCCAACGGGATGGCGACGAAAATCAGTTTTGTATTTTTCGACAGCTTCCTTAGGAATTACAGAGCAATACTGCATGCTTAAAATGCCCAATATAGATTGAAACGGCCGCTGCAATTTTAATTGAAAAGTGGTGTCATCAATTGCCTTAAAATCATTATCTGAATCAACCCGGTTATTAAAAATCCAGGCACCGGGGCTTGCGGTACTTTTATCAATTATTCTTTTAAAACTGTACTCAACATCGTGTGCTGTAAGTTGCCTCCCTTTTCTATTTGCAAAACAATCATCATCCGTAAAAAAAACATCATTTCGTAAATAAAAAGTAAACGTTAAATTATCATCAGAAATGTTCCAATGCGTTGCCAGAGATGGCTGCATTTGCATGTTGCTGTCAATTTCAATAAGCGTGTTGTAAAGTTGATGCGAGGCCCACATTACCTGTTTGTTTTTTGCAAACGCAGGGTCAAGCGATGGCAGGCCGCTGCTCTCGTTATAACGAAATATTTTTTTATCGGGATGATTGTGATTTTTACAGGAAGCGAAAAGTATTAGCCACAAAGGCACAAAGGCACAAAGAATAAAAGCTGCGCTTTTATGACAGAGATATTTATTTGATAAAAGGTGCATAAATCAAGGTAAAGAAAACTAAATTAGCATTTATATACATAACGCATGAAACATCTTGTTAAAGCTTTCCTTTTTTTTATTTTTTACTTTTCACTTTTGAATTTTAGTGAAGCTCAGCCGCTAAAGCCGCTAAAAGCATTTACACATGCTGATACCTTACGTGGTACTTACGGCCCAACAAGAGATTGGTGGGATGTGTTGAAATATGATTTGCATGTAAAGTTTAATTTGAGTGATAGTTCGATAAGTGGGTATAATGTTATTCAATTTAAGGTGTTGAAAAAGGGAGATGTTATGCAAATTGATTTACAGGAACCGATGATTTTAGATAGTGTAGTAGTTGGTGCAGGATGGAATCTCGCAAAAGCTAATTACAAAGTAAATTTCACTAAAGATGGTAATGCATATTTTTTTGATGTAACATCAATATCAATTCGTAATGTAATGGCCGACCCTGTTAGTAAGAATTATCTAAAAATTTACTACCACGGCAAACCCCGCATCGCCATCCGCCCACCTTGGGATGGTGGGCTTATCATGAAAAAAGATAAAAACAATAATCCTTGGGTAAGCATTGCCTGCCAGGGTCTTGGTGCA
>JBBQPX010000002.1:0-22582 GCA_038216775.1 Chitinophagales bacterium | reverse complement strand
GGCAGGGTTGGCCGCAGTAATAAAAAAGCATTCTGTTATTTATTGGCTCCGCCGATGAGTACTTTACCGCCAGACAGCCGTAAGCGTTTAACCACATTGGAACAATACAGCGAGCTGGGCAGTGGTTTTCAAATAGCCATGAGAGATTTGGACATACGAGGCGCAGGAAATATGCTGGGCGGTGAGCAAAGTGGTTTTATTGCAGAAATTGGTTTTGAAATGTATCAGAAAATTTTAGATGAAGCCATTCGTGAATTAAAACGAACTGAGTTTAAAGATTTATATAAAGAAGAAATTCATCAGCAAGATGATTTTGTGAGCGACTGCAGTATTGATACTGATTTAGAAATTTTAATTCCGGATAGTTATGTTGAAAGCATAACCGAAAGATTATCATTGTACAGCCGTTTAGACAATTGCGAAAACGAAGAAGACCTTGTAGCCTTCCATACAGAAATGACAGACAGGTTTGGACCAATACCAGCACAGGTAGAAGATCTATTTACCACAGTGCGATGCCGCAAAATAGCCGTGGAGCTTGGCTTTGAAAAAATGTTCTTGAAAAATGATACAATGAAATGTTTCTTTGTAAGCAACCCCGACTCACCCTATTTTCAAAGTGACATATTTACTGGCATTCTTTTGTTTTTGCAAACCGGTACCAATAAGGGCAAATTAAAACAGGTAGGCAAAAATGGAATATTGGTTGTGGAAAGTATAAAAACGATGAGTGAGCTTTATGATTTTATCAGTAAGATGAAGAAGGCAGCTGTTAAATAAATAAGCTCCATCTCAGTTCTTGTCCTCACTACAAGTGTTCTGAAGAAATAAAACTGTCGCCCCGCTGGGGCTTTTGGCAACATTCTATTTTTTTCTACCAACCTGTCATGCCTACGGCATTAATTTCGGGTGTATTAAGCCCTGTTAAGGGCACAAGGTTGGTAGAAACCGAAATAAGTTGCATTTAAAAGTTCCGTAGGAACGAAAGAAAAGCCTGAATTTAAAATCTTCTTAAATTAAAGTAAAGGCAAGGTAAAAGGCGAAGTATAAATCTACTCCTTCTTCATTACTATTTTATCATTAATATCTGTCATCACCTGCTTTTTAAAATCAACAAGTTTGCTGTAATCTGCAGCTTTAACGATACGTTCTTTTATTTGCAGCAAGGTTGTTGAGGTAACGGTATGCGCTGCCACATCCCAATTGTAATTGCAGGTATATTCTCCAAAAGAAAACTTTACCGATTTGTTTTTGGGTAGCGATTCCATGCTGTAACCCACTGGAAACTTGTACACAGTAGTATCGAAACATTGATAAGGATATGTAAAATAGTAGTCTCTAATTCTTTTTTCGCTCTCAACAATTTCTTCATCGAAAATTAAATAAAGGCGTGGTTCAAAAAACAATTTGTTGCCGGCTTTAAAGCTGTATATTTTTTCGTAAGTCATTGTTGAGTTAATCTGATACGGATTATCCTTAGTTTTTGACGAAGTGATATTAAATACATCGGGAAGTTTCCATTGCTTGTGCGTAATCAGGTATTTACGTTTGTCATCATCTTTTAAATCATGAAACCGCATAAGCAGCTTATCCCTTTCTTCGCCAAACAGTGTGTATTGCGATTTTACCTTTGCCTCTCCCCCTTCACTAATTTCAACAACCGTATTAATGTTCTCTGTATTAATTTTATAATTACTGGCCGGTGTATTTATTAAAACACCGCCGGCATCTGTTATCAGTACTGCTTTACGGTTTAAGGTTGTTTCATCTAAGTTGGCAAAAGGCAAAGTGGTACTGGTACATTCAAGCCAGGTGCTGTCTTTACTGCCGGGTATGCACAGAATTACGTGGTTAAAATCATTCATCGGAAAATTCTCGTCTACAAACCTAGGTTCGTAATCACGATAAATAATAACCAGGTTCGATTTAATGCCAACTGCATCCAACGTTGTTTTCAGGTAATTACTTAAAGCTTTGCAGTCTCCATATTTTTTATCGTTAACAAATTCAGCCGGAAAAGGCCTCCAGCCGCCTAT
This sequence comes from Chitinophagales bacterium, assembly GCA_038216775.1. Lineage (GTDB taxonomy): Bacteria > Bacteroidota > Bacteroidia > Chitinophagales > Chitinophagaceae > Ferruginibacter. The sequence goes on along the minus strand of JBBQPX010000002.1, from coordinate 20,546 downwards.
GCCCAATTGAATGCTTACATACCGCATATTATTTTGAAGGTAATTGTAGAGTATTGCTGCTTTTTCTGAATCGCTTTTTGCCGCTTTCACCATCTCCCTATAAAAGTTTTTTTTCTCTTCGGGCAGGCCAGAAACTTTGGCATATAAATCATTTATCCATAGTCCATAATTCTTCCAACTTGTCATATCCCCATCATATTCATCAAGCTGAAATTTATTGGGCGCTATTAAAACCGTTGGTAAATATCCTTCGCTGGAACCACTGTGTTTCTCCAGTTTAAAAGCCGGCAAACTATTTTGTTCCCACCGGTAAATATTTTTAGTACCGATAGTGCTCACATCTGGCTTTACATTACTGTTTAATAACTTGTACCTAAAACCCAAATCGGCAGGCACTTCTACTTCGTACATCGAATGCTGTATCGACTGCCAGGGCTGTTGCATATTATAATCTGGCAAACCCAATATGCCCTTGTACTTGGTGGTATAATTAATTTCAACTGTAATGGGGTATGCAGCGGCACTTACATCAAAGTAAGTAACCTTGCCTTCCGGCACAAGGCCTTCGCCATAATTGAGCGATGTCATTTCTTTCTTTGACCAGGAATTTAATTTTTTTCCCATCAGGTCGTACACTTTTATTTCTGCCTCATCTAGTGCATGGAATTTATCTGAAAACTGTGCAAAAGACAGGTATTTTTTCGCCTGCGCATTCATTACGGTAAAAACCCGGTGTACTTCGTACTTAGCCGTATTTTTATCTTTGATGGTAAGCTTTATAGCCTCATCTCTTATAACTATATCTGCATCTTTTTTTAAAGAATCAGATATGGTAAGGGCTGAATAAATATTCACTTGCGCTTTACCGCAAAAAAACATTCCATTCAATATTAATACACAAACAAATTTTTTCATCAACGGATTTTATTTCTTCTTTAAAACAATTCTTTCATCAAGAATCTCATACATTTTTTTATAAAATTCTTTTATATAAGGGTAAGACTCTGCATCATAACCATCTGTGTCAATTTCTAAAGAAAAACGAAAACTTATCATCCTGCCATCAGCCTGTACAATTCTTGTAAGTGCAATACTGGTATCCGGCATTATCATCCTTGTATTTTTTGGTAGTGCATCTACTGTAAAATCATCTGGTAATATAAATGTACCTGTAATTGTTGTAGATCTCGGAAAATTAAAATCAATATTCATTACCCGGGTTTCTTCAATAAAAGGATTTTTTTCCATACCCGTGAAAAGGGTAAAAGGTAAAAAATAATATTCGCCAGTTGATTGCAGAGGGCCAGAAAAATTGAACTTCTGTTCTAACGGCAATAATTCGTTTTTCTCGTTATTAAAGCTGATGGAATCTATTTTTAAAGCAATGCCTGTGTTATCTTCAAATACCTCTTTAAGCTTTTGCTTTTTTACGGTATTCATGCGGATATTTCTTGCATAATCTGCGCTTTGTATTGTGGCACTTCCATTAATCATCGCATTATTATCAATGCTGCCTGTAAAGAAAATATTGTTTTTATATTTGTCTAAACCGGTTATCCCAACTAACCCTCCCTCATTTTTATCAACCAACAAAGCGTTGGTGTTTAAAACATCATAAGGCACCAGGTAAAAGGGATTAAATTTATCTGCTGCATTCATAATATAAACGTGGTCACTAGTTTTAACGTAGGCAAGTACCGCGTTAAATTGTCCTAAAAATGGAAAAATCATATTAATAGATCCGTTATCCACCGTGCTTACCAGCAGAGGTTTTGCATCAATTTTGGCTTCACGTAAAAGATTAATAAGTATAAAATTAATGTCGGTTATGTTGGCATTTTTTTTATCCCAGGCATCTTTAATTCCATTTCTGGAATACTTACTATAATTATCGTTCCACTGCATGTTACTTTGAACATAATTATAAATCGTTCTTATTTTTTCTTTTTCGGAACCTGCAGCCGCTGCACTTTTTACAATATCATCTGTACCTCGCAGATTTTTATTTATTGCTCTACCAAAATCATCATCCTCTAGTAACTCTGTAATTAATTTTGGCCAGGTATTTCTATATTCCTTGTAATATCCGGGAGATTCTATTTTTGATAACTGAAACTCTATTTTTTGATAGTAATTTATTATACCTGCACTATATGGTTCGTCTTTTAGTCCGGGAATATTTTGCATGATGTATGAGTTACCTTCATCAACACTTTTACCTTCGATCTTTTCCATTTTTTGACGCAGTACCGATTGCATTGTAAAAGAAAAATATTGAGGAACTAAAATTTTATACTCGCTGTATTTTACAGGTATTCTTTGTTGAAAAGTCCAGTCTGGAATATTGCCTGCGGCCTTACTTATTTTTTTATACCTGTATTCAAATACACTCCCAACTTTTAAAGCGGGCAACGCAAATGAAATTTCGGAATACTGGCTATTAATTACTTTATCAAATACCGATTTTTTTTCAAGCTTCGTTGTAATAATATTGCCTGCTTCATCTAAACTATACGATACTCCGGTAACGCCTGTAATTTCCTCTATGCGGTCCTTTGCATAATAGCTCAGTTTTATTTCTGATCTGCCGAGAGCTTTCTCTTTTAATATTTTTATACGTACTCTGTATTCAGATTCTTGCTGCCAGCCCACGGGATCAACAAAACCGAATTTTATAAAACCATAGTCTATCAGCACTACTGCTTCGGCTCCCGGATCAAAATCACAGTCTTTCATTTCCAGATCTGCTTTATCAATTTTACCAAAAGATGGAAGTTTATTCTGCGCAAATGTTATGGAGCTACATAAAAAGAAAAACAAAATGATTGGGAGTTTTTGCATTGGGCTTTAGTTTTAGCAAAGGGTGAAAGCGGAAAATTAATATTTTTTATTTATATAAAACATGTATTAACTGATTTAAAATAAAAAAGGCCACTCCGTTACCGGAATGACCTCACAAATTTTTAGATAAAATATTACCAGGCTTTCTTAGCCACGCCGTTTTTAACAGCTTCCAGTGCATTAGCTTCGCTAAGCATGGTAGTCATTTTATTTCCTTTACCATCGTTGCCCTGGGCCATATAGCCACCACGGGAAGTTTTTGTTATTACTGCATCTTGCATTGGAACGTTTTTTTCCTTTGTTTTCATGCAATAGGCTGTTAACATTTTTGACATTTTAATTAATTTATGTTAGTGAATAATGGGTTTACAACTCGCCCAACGGCGGCTTTCCTCTTAATTACAAGTTACAAGCTACTGAATATATTGCTTTTTACAAAAAGGTCAGCGTTGCTTTAGCTTGAAATCAGCTTGAAAATGGCTTTTTTATCCACACACTAACAAAATTTTGACTATACGTAAATCAAGTTGTTTATAACCACTTGTAATTTTAAATTTATGCCGTTTAGTTGAAAAAGGCTTAACAGCCAATACTTTAGCTTAAACCAAGCTGGCTGAATCCACTATTAAAACAACGAAAAAAGCAACGAAAAAAGAGGCTGAAAGCCTCTTTAATAATGTGATAAAATATATTATTAATATTTTTAAAAAAAGTTGATTTTAGCTTGAAAAATGCTTCTTTAAGCCAATTGATCTATAGCAAATCAAATATATTAAACATCAATCTTAGCGTATTTGGCATGAGATTCTATAAATTCTCTGCGTGGTGGAACCTCGGCTCCCATCAACATACTAAACACGCGGTCAGCTTCTGCAGAACTTTCAATAGTAACTTGTTTTAAAGTACGGGTTTCGGGATTCATAGTTGTTTCCCAAAGCTGTTCAGCGTTCATCTCTCCCAAACCTTTGTAACGCTGTGTATTTACGCTCTCATCTTTACCTTGTCCAAATTGCTTAATTAATAACTTACGCTCTTCATCGTTCCATGCATATGCTTGTTCTTTACCTTTTTTTACCAAGTAAAGTGGCGGTTGTGCAATATAAACGTAACCCTGCTCAACTAACTCCTTCATGTAACGGAAAATGAAGGTTAAAATCAGTGTTGCAATGTGGCTACCATCCACATCGGCATCCGTCATAATAATTAATTTATGATAACGCAGTTTTGATATATCTAAAGCCTTCGGGTCTTCCAGCGTTCCAATTTTTACACCCAGCGCAGTAAACATATTGCGTATCTCCTCATTGTCGTAAATTTTATGCTCCATAGCTTTTTCAACGTTCAAAATTTTACCACGCAGTGGGAGGATAGCCTGGTAGCTTCTGTCGCGGCCCTGCTTTGCCGTACCACCAGCCGAGTCCCCTTCCACCAGGTATAACTCGCAACGTTGAGGGTCTTTATCACTGCAATCAGCCAATTTACCGGGCAAACCACCGCCTGTAAGTACACTCTTGCGCTGTACCATTTCACGGGCTTTTTTAGCCGCCGCCCTTGCCTGTGCTGCCAGTATTACTTTTTGAATAATGGTTTTAGCATCTTTAGGATTCTCTTCTAAAAAAGCAGTTAAAACCCGGCTTAAAGTACTGTCCACAACACCCATAACCTCGTTGTTACCGAGTTTAGTTTTAGTCTGACCTTCAAACTGTGGCTCCGGTACTTTAACCGAAATAACAGCACTTAAGCCTTCCCTAAAATCATCACCTTCAATTTCAACCTTGGCTTTTTCGAACATGCCTTCTTTTTCGCCATAGCTTTTAAAAACTCTGGTAATAGAACGGCGGAAGCCGGCAACGTGTGTACCGCCTTCAATGGTATTAATATTATTTACATAGCTGAACAAATGCTCCTGGTAGCCTGTATTATAAATCATCGCTACTTCCACTACTACATTGCTCGCTGCATCGTATCCATCGCAATAAATTACGGTTGGCAACAGCGCATTGCGGTTAGCATTTTTATCCAACATTTCTACAAACTCCACAATACCGCCTTCGCTGTAAAAAGTTTTGCTGTAGGTGCTGCCGTCCTCTTCTACCTCTCTTAAATCATTAATATGAATGGTTATTTTTCTATTCAGGAACGAAAGTTCTCTTAAACGACCTTCTAATATTTCACGATTGTAAACGCTTGCAATAAATATGGAGGTATCTGGCCAAAACTGCACTTTAGTACCGTGTGTATCTGAATTACCAATTTCCCTTACCGGATATTTTGGAATACCGATTGAATACTCCTGCTCAAATCTTTTGCCATCGCGGTTTACCTCTACGTGTAATTTACTGCTTAATGCGTTAACACAACTTACACCCACACCATGCAAACCACCGGATACTTTGTAGGAATCCTTATCAAATTTACCACCGGCATGTAACACCGTCATCACTACTTCCAATGCACTCCGGTTTTCCTTGGTATGCATACCAGTAGGAATACCACGGCCATCATCTTCCACCGTAATGGAATTATCTTCATTTATGGTAACGGTAATATTTTTACAATGACCAGCTAAAGCCTCATCAATGGAGTTATCTACCACCTCGTAAACAAGGTGATGCAAGCCTTTAACGCCAATATCGCCAATATACATGGCGGGGCGCTTACGCACTGCTTCTAAACCTTCTAAAACCTGGATACTGTCTGCGCCATAACCTGTGTTGGCGGGGGTTGGAATTACTACTTCTTCTGTACTCATATTTTCTGTCTAAATCACTTTTTAAATGGAAAATCCATATTCGGGCAAATGTACAAAAATTAAGGCGTTTAAGGCAATAATTAAGGGTTTATTTTGAGATGATAATATACATGGATATCCACAATATTTTGGGGCGTAATTCAGCAAAATTTGTTATTTTTTTAACCTTTTTGGTTAATAAGATTTTCAGCCCCATCAGGGGCGATATTTGGGGCAGAAAAAGCATCGACAGTTTTTATAAACCCCATCTAGGCATCAGTTTAAAATGCCATTAAAAGCCATTGGTCATTTTTGCACAAAATGTCGCTCTTATACGACTCTATACTTCCAATATTCCCATTCTACAAAATGCCAGCCCGCTGTGCTTTACAACTGTTAAATAATGCCTGGGCCAATTACGATGTTTAAACGTTAATTCTTTATTCGTATCTTTGCAAAGCAATTCTCTCATGTATAATCAAACAGACATATTAAGTATAGCACACAAACAACCTCTTTTGCAGGAGGATTTGGATGTATTACTGCATGTTGACCGCACCGTACCTGGTTCGGTACATTACTCTATAAACCGCTATAGAAAGCAGCCACAATGGAGTATTGATGATACGGGCATACTGATTTATCACGTGGAGAAAAATAATCCCGAAGGAAATTACCTGGAATTGAAGTTTTGTGTAAGTGGCAACGTGTATTGCAGGCAAAAACAAACCGAATGCGACTACTGTAAATTTAATACAAGCAAAAGCTGTATTGAAAAAGTGGATAGTGTAGATGTTGTTAGTTTTACTTTTAAGCCAAATTACCTTACGCAGTTTACCAACAACAGTACAGAAAGTGGGTTAACCGAAAATGTACTTTCCTTTAAGCACAAAACAGCTTTTAGTAAGCAGTTACCTTTGTGTGGTAAAACCAGAACAGCTATTGAAGCGTTGTTAAATCACACTTACACTGATACCAGGGAAAATATCTTCATCAATGCCCAAACACAAATTCTTTTGCTTTACAGCATGGATTGTATGCTGGGAGAAGATAAAGAAGTAGAATTTACCTGCAAGTTTTTACAAAATGCCGAAGACAGGGAAAAGATAATTAAAGCCCGTGAAGTTTTACTGCAACATATTGGTGAACCTATTACCATCAAGGCGCTTAGCCGCAAAGTTGCTATTAATGAGTGTTATTTAAAGAAAGGTTTTAAAGAAATTTTCGGCACCACAATTTTCGATTTTTATCAAAGCCAGCGCATGGAGCACGCTAAATACCTTTTGTATGAAAAAGGGTTAAGCGTAACAGAAGTTTCTATGCTGCTGGGTTACTCTTCTATATCTCACTTTTCTACAGCATTTAAAAAACACACAGGCATTAAGCCTTGCGAGTTATTGCTGCGCTAGCGTCATCTTAATTATTTTTAATCGCTATAAACAATTCCCACAAAGCACACAAAGATAAAGGCTTAGTGTCCTTTGCGCCTTTGTGGGAAATTGACTTTCACTCTTAAATACTTTAGTTTTCCTGTTAGCGTAAATCCAATTCCCGATTCAGTATTCATTTTATTTTGATTGTTCGCAGTTTTGCACCTCAAATAAAAACCATGAACAAAAGAATCAACATTTCAATTTTATTTCTTGTATTAACGCTATCAATAAATGCTCAAATTAAAAACAGCATTAAAAAAGATACGCTCGAGCCTAATCACAAATATTTATCGGATGTAACCGTAGTTGGGCGTTATAGCAAAAGCGATATTCAGCAATTGCCCGAAATTGTTGGCACATCAATTTACGCAGGTAAAAAGAATGCACTCATCGTTTTAGATAATGTAAAAGGTAATGTAGTTAGTAATACCATGAGGCAGGTTGTTGCCAAAGTACCCGGCATCCATATTTGGGAGAGTGATGGTAGCGGCATTCAGATTGGGATGGCCGCCCGTGGGCTTAGCCCCAACCGCAGTTGGGAATTTAATGTACGCCAGAATGGCTATGATATTGCTGCCGATCCTTTTGGCTATCCCGAAGCCTATTACAATCCACAATTGCAGGCCGTGCAGCGTATTGAAATTGTACGTGGCCAAGGTGCTTTGCAATATGGCCCGCAGTTTGGCGGCCTTGTAAATTATATTTTACGCAATGGCAGCGAAATCAATAAAAAATTTGAATTTGAAACTCAGCAAACCATTGGCAGCAATAGCTTGTTCAACAGTTACAATGCTATTGGAGGCAAAACAGAAAAATATCATTACTATGGATTTTTCGACCATCGTAATGCAGAAGGATACCGCCAAAACAGCAAGTACTATACCAATTCTGGCTTTGGAACTTTCACATATAAAATCAATAAAAAACTTTCAATAACTACCGAGCTAATGCGCTCAAACATCCGCAGCCAACAGGCAGGCGGGTTAACAGATACAGAGATTTTAAAAGATGTAAAAGCTAGCTTTCGCAGCCGTAATTGGTTTGATATTACATGGACAACGGCAGCCGCCATGGCAAACTATGAGTTTAATGATCATGCACGGCTAAATATAAAAGCTTTCGGCATTTTTGGTGATAGAAATAGTGTTGGTTATTTCCCTTCGGGAGGAATAGTGGTGGCTGATACCATCAACACAACAACCAATCAATTTAATGCACGTAATGTAAATGCAGATAAATACCGAAATGCTGGGCTGGAAGCACGTTTTATTACAGATTACAATCTTTTTAAAGGCAAACAAACACTATCTGCCGGCCTTCGTTTTTATAAAGGCAGCACCTACCGCTACGCCGCCGACGGTAAAGGCACAACGGGCAGCGATTACAACATGAGTTTATCTGATGGACAATGGACACGTGATATTGAATTTAACACAACAAATGTTGCTGCGTTTGCCGAAAACATCTTTCGTGTTTCAAAAAACTTTTTAATAATTCCGGGCATTAGGTACGAGTATATTACCGGTAATGCAAGTGGCAGAAACGGCTTCAGCGGCACCACGCCTATCATTTTACAGAATCAAACAAAATCGAGGGGGTTTTTATTGGCAGGCATTGGTGCAGAATACCACACCAACGACAAAACTGAATTTTATGGCAACATTACACAGGCATATAGACCCGTGCAATTTGCTGATTTAACGGCGCCACCAACAACCGACATTATCGACCAGGATTTGAAAGATGCCAAGGGTTACAATGTTGACTTTGGCTACCGTGGCAAGGTAAAAAGTTGGTTATTTTTTGATGCCAGTTTCTTTTACCTGCAATACAATAACCGCATAGGTTCCATAGTGCAACAACGTATCGACGGCAGTTTCTATAATTACCGCACCAACGTGGGAAATAGCAGCAGCAAGGGCTTTGAAGGCTTGGTGGAATTCAGCCCGGTAAAAGCGTTTAGCAATAAAATTAATAAGTTAGATGTAAGTCTGTTTGCATCCTACGCCTACACAAATGCAGAATATGGCAACTTGAAGTTTATTACAAAAAACAGCAGCAACCAATTGGTGGAAACCAATTTAAAAAACAAAAAGGTGGAGAATGCTCCTGAAAATATTATCAGAACAGGTATAACATTGTCGTATAATAATCTCTCCATAACCAGTCAATTTAGTTATATTGATGATTCTTTTTCAGATGCAAACAATACAGTAGCGGCAACAGCCAATGCACAAAACGGATTAATCCCTTCTTATGCAATAACTGATTTAACAGCAGTGTACAAATTCAACAATAAGTTGAATATTAAAGCTGGCATCAACAATTTAACCAACGAAAAATACTTTACCCGTCGTGCTGGTGGTTACCCGGGGCCGGGTGCATTGCCGGCAGATGGGAGAACATTTTTCATTTCTGTGGGAGCAAAATTCTAAAATAGGATTGTGCTTTTTTGGCTGCGGCTGATTTTGGTCAGTTTTTCTGTCATCAATTAGTAAAACAATATGATTTTTAGCAGGTATTTAACAACATGACAATTCCATGATAATTGTAAAACATTGCTGCCTAACCTTTGCATTCACAAATGAAAGCAAGTACAAAAAACATCTTATTATTTTTAACCTTACTCATTTTACTTACAACAGAAAATGCAGTATTTGCCCAGAATGCTATTTTTGATACCAGCTTTAACCGCGTTGCCACTTTAGAAAAAATTACAGTTACTACAACAAGAACTGAAAAAAGCATTGGTGATATTCCTGTTCCAATTCAGGTTATCAGCAAAAAATTCATTCAGCAAACAGGCTCCCAAAAACTTATTGATATTCTGCAGCAGCAAACAGGTTTGATATTAGCTGACAATCCGCTTGGACAAGCACTGCAGGGATATCCAAATCCTTTTGGCAGCGGCATACAAATGCAAGGGCTTGACCCTGCTTATACGCTCATTTTGGTGGACGGAGAACCATTAACGGGTAGAAATGCCGGTATTTTAAATTTGGGAAGAATAGCAGTTGGCAACATTAAACAGATAGAGATTATAAAAGGACCGGCTACCAGTTTATATGGTTCCGATGCATTGGCCGGCGTTATTAATATTATTACTGAAAAGCCTGTGGCCAATAGTAGTTTGGTGCAGATAAACCAGGCTAGTAATAACACCTGGGGCTTTACTGCAAACCAAACCATCAAAAGAAAAAAAACCGCCCTACAGCTTTTTGCAAACAGGTATAGTAGCAGCGGTTACGATTTAGACCCCGCTATTTATGGTAAAACTGCCGACCCTTATTTTAATTATTCCTTTGCTGCAAAATTGTTTTATGATATAAGCGCTAAAACACAATTACAAACCTCCGCAAGGTTTTTTTGGCAAAAGCAATTCAATAATTATCTGGTTTACACCAGCAACCAACCTTCGCCAGTTGATGGAGATAGTAAAGAAAACGATTGGGGATTTAATAACCAGCTATTTCACAGCATATCAAAAAAGGTAAAACTTATTTCAAGGCTTTACGTTACCGGATATCAAAATAATGCGCAAGTATTTTTGCAAAACAATAAAGAACTTTATGATAGAAGCTATTTGCATCAGTTTTTATTAAAGCCCGAGATACAGGTTGAAGTTGGTGAAAACAGAAATCAAAAATTTATTGCCGGTGCAGGTTATAATTACGAAATTATTGATGCTAATCGCTATCCGGAAAAGAAAAACTTTAATGCCATTTATCTTTTTTCACAAAAAGAATGGCTGTTTAATAATAAGCTGAACGTTACTGTTGGCGGCAGGCTCGATAAACACTCCTTGTATAATCTACAGTTTAATCCTAAACTAGCTTTGGCCTATAAAGTAAAGCCGAATCTTAGTTTTAATGGCTCTATTGGTACAGGATTTAAAGCTCCAGATTTCAGGCAACAATTCCTGTTTTTCAACAATTCACTGGTGGGCTATACTTTATTAGGCGCTAACGAACTTTCAAACGGGCTGCTGCAATTACAACAGCAGGGGCAAATTGACCAGTCAATAAATATTGCACCGTACCTTGGTGACCATACTTTATCGCCTGAAAAATCAGTGGGAATAAACGTAGGTGGCAGATATTGCCTGCAAAACAAAACAAATTTTACTGTTAATATTTTTCGTAATGATATTAATAATCTTATCGACCGGTATAACCTTCCGTTTTCTAAAATAAACGGTCAGGCTATTTTTAGTTACGTAAACGTGAACAAAGTTTTTACCCAAGGGTTCGATGTAAATGTGAATCATATTCTTACTAAAAATTTCAGCTTTAATACAGGCTATCAATACCTAGAGGCAAAAGATAAGGATGTAGTAAGACGCATAAAAAACAACGAAGTGGTTAAAAGAGACCCAATTACTTATTCAAGCTCTTATGTAACCAGTAAAGAGTACGGTGGCTTATTTAACCGCAGTAAACATACCGCCAATCTGCAATTATTTTATAGCAGCAACAACAAAACATGGAATGCAAACATACGTGCCAATTACAGAGGTCGGTATGGTTATGGCGATATTAATGGTGATAATATTCTAGATGATAGCCGTGAATATGTAGGCGGTTATGTTTTATTAAATGCTGCCATCAGCAAAGCTTTTAAACAAGGCTTTGAATTACAGGTAGGGGCAGAAAATCTATTAAATCATAAGGATAAAGACAGGTTACCAAACCTTCCGGGAACAACCTACTTAATAAATTGCAATTTTAATTTACAACAAATATTCACTAAACATCCTTAACCCATTTTCCGTAGAATGCCCATAAAGACGCTGCGAACTGCACTAGGGCTAAGGAGCAAAAAACAACAGAAATGAAGAAGACGATCCTCACAGGAATGATTACAGTAGCCGCAATGACTTTTATTTTAAGTTCATGCAAAAAAACTGATCCCACTCCTGCAGTAACATCAGTTCAAAAAACCGATTCCCTGAAAGTAAATTTCAGTTCATCTACCCCATTTACCTTTTTTAGTTTTAAAAACGGCGCAGTGGTTGCAAACTCAGACAGTGCCACAACCAAGTGGGATTTTGGACTGAGGTTTACAACTTTCATCCTTAATAGCAATGCCTACGGGCCTGGTACGGCAGGCGCTATCCTTCAAAACAACATCTACAGTAATGTTACAACTGCCCCTGCCTCAGGATATGCGTATGATACTACCACATCTCAAAAAGGACTTAAAGATGGTAGCTGGTACGACTACAATCCAGTTACCCGCACATTTGCACCAAAAGCAGGACAAACTTTCGTTTTTAGAACAGCAGATAACCATTATGTTAAAATGGAATTACTTGCCGTGGATTACGAGGCTTTTACAGGCCCGACACCAGTAAGGTTAATTTATCGTTTCCGGTATACTTATCAGGCAAACGGTTCAACTACGTTTTAAGTAAGGTAGATTACGACAATATAAAAAAGGCTTTCGCAATTAAGTGAAAGCCTTTTTGTTTGTGAAGTAGTCAAAAAACAATGCTAATTTTCTTAAAATCACCATTGGTTTTGCTTTTTTAATCCCAAAGAAAAGCAGGTTCTTATGAAGAGCAACCTGCCAGCAATAGGGTTGATGCTTGATAATAAAAAAGAGTTGTTGTAGTGTAATACCGATGTGATTTATTAGGCAGCTTTATGGCAAATAAAAATTAGCAGGGCTTTCTTGTTATAGTAGTGAAAATGAAATGGTTTTCAATTTAAGTAGCTGAAACCCTTTTCCAAATTATATCACAGCGTTATTCACCAACTATTTTTTACTACATTGCTTTTTTTGTTTGTCATCTGTTAACTTACTTCAGCACGGTACAAAATACAAAATGAAAAAAGCTGACCTGTTTCCAGGCCAGCCTTTAACTCATTATTACTCTGTGTTCCCTAAAGCACTTCTATTTTTGAGGTAACCAATCTGGTACCATAAAAATCACTTACTACTAATATAAATAATCCTCTTCCTGCATTGCTGATATCTATATCCATACTGCTGTATGCGCCGGTTACAGGTAGTTTTTTAAGGTATACCCTTTCTCCAAAGCTGTTATAAACGGTTACAGTACGCAGGAAACCGAAACTTTGGCGGCTGCTGTAATATCTTATTTTGAACTTGCCGTTGGTCGGATTCGGGTACACAAACAATTTATCTGTTACCGAGTCTTTAATTACAAGTGGTGCTGATAAAACGGTACAGCCATTTGCAGTAGTTATGCTTGCAGTATAAGTACCCAGTTGATCAACTGTGATACCGCTAAGCGTACTGCTGTTTGCTCCACTCACTATATTTCCATTTTTGTACCATGCAATTGTATTACCGGTAAGCACTGGAGTAACAGTTGCAGTTAAAGTTGTTGATTGTGCCGGCATTAAGCTTGTGTAAGGCGAAGCGGCAATAGTTATTGTTGGTTGTGTGTTTACCGTTGCTATTACACTAGCGCAGGTTGTTGTGTTACAGATTCCTTCTGCTCTTACAAAATAAGTAGTAGTTGCATTTATTGTAACATTAATAGATGCACCCGTGCCAACTAATGTACCACCACAAGTTGCGCTATACCATTTCCAGCTTGCACCAGAACCTAACGAACCACCCGTTACGCTTAAAGTAACTGTTGACGGACCACAAATGTTTGCAGCTGATACTGTTGCACCTGTTGCAGCAACTGACAATGAATTAATAATAATAGTGCTGGTTGCGGTTACAGCGTTACAACCACCGGCAGCAGCCAAAGTATAACTCACTGTATATGTGCCTGCGGTACTTGTTGTTAAGTTTACAGCGCCAGTTGTTGCGTTTATAATTAAGCCTGCGGCAGATGAATATGTTCCGCCTGCAGCACCTGTTCTTGTAACATTTGCTGTACCTGAACCATTACAATACGGTGAACCCGCATAACTAATTGTTGCAGTAGGTAATGTTGTAATTGTTATAGTAGTTGTAGCCGTAACAGCAGCACATCCACTACCTGCTGCAATGGTATAGGTAACTGTGTAAGTACCGGCTGTGCTGGTTGCTAAAGTTACCTCGCCTGTTGTTGCATTAATAATTAAACCTGCGGTAGATGAATACGTTCCACCTGCTGCACCTGTTCTTACAACTGTTGCCAGACCTGCATTTTGGCAGTACGGCGAAGCGGAATAACTGATAGATGCTGTTGGAAGTGCTGCAATGCTGATGTTTGTGCTTGTTGTAAAAGACCCACATCCTGCAGTTGCTGCAACATTATAAGTAACTGTGTAAGTTCCCGGCGTACTGGCACCCAATGTTACAGCACCGGTTGTTGCATTAATAGTTAAACCTGCGGTAGATGAATAGGTTCCGCCAGCGGTACCCGTTCTGGTAACATTAGCTGTACCACCGTTGCTGCAATAAGGCGAATTGGCATAAACTATTGTTGCAGCAGGAGCCGCCGTGATGGTTATGGTTGCAGTGGTTATGGTAGCATTACACCCGCCAGACGCTGCAACGGTGTAAGTAACCGTATAAGTACCGGCTGTACTGGTTGCCAATGTTATGGCACCGGTTGTTACATTAATAGTTAAACCAGCAGGTGTGGCACTGTAAGTACCTCCGCTTGTACCAGATTGAGAAACTGTGGCTGTACCCGCATTTGAGCAATAAGGCGAACCCGTATAATTTATAATTGCATTCGGCGCTGCTGTTAGAGTAACTGTTACAGCAAGCCTGTTAGCACTTTCGCAACCTCCTACAGTTTGAGACGCGTAATATATTGTACCGTTGATAAGTGCTGTTGCTGATGGTAATAAATTTCCGGCAGTAGCAGCATCGTACCATTTAATGGCTGTACCTGTTGCAGCAAGATTGGCAACGGTAGCAGCTCCACAAAAACTCTGCGAAGCATTACCAGTTGGTGCTGCGGTAGCACCAATAGTTACAGTAACCGCAAATCTTGTGGCACTTTCGCAACCGCCAACTGTTTGAGATGCATAGTATATTGTACCGTTGCTAAGTGCAGTGGCTGATGGTAATAAATTTCCGGCAGTAGCAGCATCGTACCATTTAATAGCTGTACCTGTTGCAGTTAAATTTGCTACTGTTGAAGCAGTGCAAAAACTTTGCGAAGCATTACCTGTTGGTGCGGCTGTTGCAGCAATAGTTACTGTTACAGCAAATCTGCTGGCACTCTCACAGCTTCCTACGGTTTGAGAAGCGTAATATATAGTACCGTTGGTAAGTGCCGTTGCGGATGGCAATAAATTCCCGGCAGTAGCAGCATCGTACCATTTAATAGCTGTACCTGTTGCAGTTAAATTGGCTACTGTTGAAGCAGTACAAAAACTTTGCGAAGCATTACCTGTTGGTGCAGCAGTTGAACCTGCGGTAACTGTTACCGCAAGTCTGGTTGTACTCGTACAACCTTCGATGGTTTGAGAGGCATAATATATTGTACCCGTAACCAAGGCCGTATTAGATGGCAGCAGGTTTCCGGCGGTCGCCGCATCGTACCATTTTACTCCCGTTCCAATTACCACCAGGTTGGCAATAGTTGAAGCGGTACAAAATGACTGGCTGGCAGCACCTGTTGGCGGAAGCACTCTAAGTCCGCTTACTATTAATGAAATTATTCTTGGGGTTGCAGGGGAGCCTGTTTTTTTTCTGAAATAAATCCTGTAAGTCTGCCCCGCTGTTGGGTTTTGTATAACAACCTGTTTAAAATTATTATAGTTTACATCAAACCAAGTTGTACAGGTGCTGGCATTGTTTAAACGGTTAGCCATAGAAACAGGTTTCCATGGTCGTACATCAACGCCGGTTCCAGTATTTCTTACCATAAAATCAAAATCATAGACCAGACGTGTCCCTATTGGATCCACTCCGTTTGCCAAAGTTTGTTCTGTACCCTCATCATCTGTCCACGACATAGAAATGATCAAAGGTTCGCAACCACTAGCTACTACATCTCTTGACCCTTCGTCACTGGAGTTGGCTGCCGGGTTGAAAGTAATCTCTTCTATGTAAGCATAACTCAAAGTATTTGTATTTGTGTTAGAAGAAGCCGAAGAATTTCCAGCAGCCGTCTTATATTTTATCATCCTGGCTGCTTTTTCAATATTTAATAGACCCCAGCCAAATTTAGGATCAGGACCCGGTTGGCCAAGGTCTGTTGCTGTGTTCAGCATTAATCCTTTTAAAGTAGATGCTTTTAAAAAGGTTGAATAAAGGCTGTTGTAATATTGCTGCAGCAGCAAACCAGATGCAGCCGCAGCAGGGCTTGAATACGAAGTGCCGCTTGAGCCGACACCATTACCGCTATAAGAATTATCAGAAGGCAGATTAGTAACCGGGTCAGCAAAATAAGAAGAATTAATACCCGTGCCTTTGGCAACAATATCGGGTTTTACCCGCCCATCATCTGTTGGCCCCCAATTGCTGTAATCCGACATCGTCATATCTCCATTAACCGCACCAACGGTCATCACATTTTTCGCAGCCGCAGATCCTGTCATAATATCGTAACCAGCTTTAGCGGGATTGCCACTGCTTTGCTGCTCATTACCGGCTGCCACAAAAGGTAAATAAGATGGTGCATTTTTCGTAAGCTCATCCCAATCTAGCGCTTCGCTATCGTAAGCACCAAATTTCCAAAGCGGTGTGGTATTATCATTTGATCCTCCATAAGAGTGGTTTGAAATAAGATAGCCTCCTGTAGCAAATGTGGTCATTTCTGCCAAGTCGTTTAAAAAATCGTAGTTCTTTGCAGTAGCTGAAAAAGCTATTCCCCTGGCAGATGGTTGATTGGCAATATCTTTACCAACCATAGTCCCCGACACATGGGTCTGGTGATTGTTGCCCTTGTAATTACTACCGCTTCCGTCCAGTGTTTGTCCAGGTTCCATGGCTACCTGGCCGGCAAGTAATTCGTGTGTAGCTCTTACCTGGCCGCCATCCCAAATACCGGCAACCATACCGGTACCGGTTATATTTACGCCCAAAGAACCGCCACTATATAGTTGGTCTGCCTTTATTAACTGGCCAGATTCCCGGTTTTTTGTATTTATATAAACCGGATTGCCCATTGCATCAATGGTTTTCAGCCAGTAAAAAGAACTGTTACTATCAAAGCTTCTTTTAACACCGGGATGTTTAGCTAAATAAGCAGCTACTTTTCTTTCATCTTCCTGGTAAGTTTTATTGAATTTGTCTTTAAGTACTGCTGTACTTGCTGTATTAACAGACAGTCTTATTTTAGCAAGCTCGTCTTTTGTTTGAGCGCCCGCAATAAAACTGCTTACAATTAGCAGCAGTGATAAAGCAAGCTTGCTTAAAAGCTTCAAACTACCCTTGTAATCCAGTTTTTTTAATGTAAATAATTTGTTCATTTTATAATTTTGTTTTTAGAAAAGCAAAGTTGCAGGTACTTTATTCCACCACCTACAAGGGTTAACCCTTGTTTTCAAAATGCAGCAAGTGCTTTGGTATAAAGCATTATTTTTACCCGATGGAAAAGAAGATACTGATTGCATTGTGTGCGGTACTGGCGTTTTGTTATGGTTGCAAAACAAATAGCAATACTGATGTACAGCGCATCAGCAGGCAATTAGACAGCATTGCACATAAGCTTAAAAAGCTAACTTTTTATAACGATACCGTCAGCTACCGGCAATATTTTTTTAGTAATTACAACAATGCCATAAATGATAAAAAATACGAAGATGCAAAAAATATAGTGGCCGCTTATGGCTGCGTTACAGATGGTGTGTACGATTCTGTGTACGTATCAACCGCTACTGCCTTCATCAATAAAGCATATCCAGTGGCTATAGATTCGCAGTATGCTATGATCTGCCATTTCGTTAGCTGGAATTATTTTTTAAACAGCGATTATCCCAATGTTATTCAATGGGCAAACAAATCGTTGGCAGCTTGTACTTTTCCAAATGCCGAAAAAACAAAAGGGTTTGCCTACCACGACCTTGCAGGCGTTTATGTAAATACCAACCGGATAGATACAGCCATTACTTATTTTTTAGCCATCAGCGAAATTGATGAAAAGGCGAATGACAGTGTTGGGCTGGCATCAGACTATTTTAATATCGGCAGTTGTTATTATGCCTTGTTTGCCTACGGTGAGTGTGAGCGATATGTAAAAAAAGCAGGGCTGTTATACAGGGCACTTAAAGACACTTCGCAATGGTTGCATAATGAAATTTTTTTTCCACTTAACGACAAAGCTTTTAAGTTAGATACGGCTACTACCATTGCCAAAATAGATAGCATTACAAAGATTTACAGTCAGTATAATAATGCAGCCATAAGAGACAGTTTTTTTATGCATATTATTCTTGCTAAAAAATATATTTTCAAAAAAGATTTTACAAAAGCTACGGATGAACTGAAAGAATGCAAAAAAATAAACGCAGCCATTGTTGATTATGAGTTTAAAAGTTACATAGATGATCTGGATACAGAAAATGAATTTGCAAAAAATGGGGTACTGACAAACACCCAAGAATTAAAAAACTCCGCTACCGATTTAATTGCCCAAAGTAGTTTTTATGAAGCAGCAAACATCTACTCACTTTTAGCCAAAAGTGCTGCTAATAACGGTAACCTGGCTGAGTTTAAGCGCATGAAGGATCTGGAAGAATCTTTAAAAGATTCGATCTATAGTAAAAATATGGAAGGGCAGATTTTTGAGCTTGATAAAAAATACCAATCAGAAAAAAAGCAGCAGCAGATAAGTTTGCAGCAAAAAACCATTGAAGCTAAAACAAGAGCGATAGGGTTTTTAATTGCTTCGTTAATTGGTTTGGCCCTGGTTGTGCTTGTCTTTTACTTATGGCAGCGGCAAAAAAAATTACAACAGGAAAAACAAAACAGCATGCAATATACCAGACAGTTATTGGAAAAAACAGAAGAAGAAAGGAAACGTATCGCTTCTGATCTGCACGACAGTATCAGTCACGAATTGATGAATTTAAAATCATCAACTAACGAAGGGTTTGCAACCGTAAATTCGAAAATAGATAATATTATAAACGACATTCGCATAATAAGCCGAAACCTGCACCCGGTAATGTTCGATAGTGTTGGCCTTGCACACACCATAGAACAAATGGCAGAACGTACGCAACTACAGAATAATTTTATGCTTACGGCTGATATTAATTACAGTAACTGTTTACCTTCTGCAAGTGAATTACAGGTTTACAGAATTATACAGGAAGCAGTAACTAACATTGTAAAATACGCCAATGCAATTGCCGGTAAAATAACTATAAATGAAAGAAACAATACAGTGGATATTGAAATAAAAGACAACGGCCGAGGTTTTAATGTAACCGAAGTTTTAAATAGTAACATGGCATTTGGCTTGCATAATATTATTGAACGTAGTCGTGCAATTGGTGGCGAAGCCAAGATAATATCCGGCGCACAAGGAACAGTAATAAAAATTGAAATTCCTAAAAAACAAGCATGAGCATATTAATAGCCGACGACCATCCTTTTACATTACAGGGCACTAAAGCGTTTGTAGAATCGCTCGGTTATACCATATCTGATATATGCAGCAACGGCATTACAGCACTTAATTTAATAAAGGCACATCAGCCACAAATTGCCATTTTAGATATCAATATGCCTGGTATGGATGGACTGGAAGTGTTGGAAAAAGTTTTTGAACAAAAGTTGAACACCAAGGTTATTCTGCTTACCATTCACCGGGAAATGGCAATTTATAAAAAAGCAGCCGGTTATAATATTTTCGGTTACCTGCTTAAAAATTTTGCTGCTACCGAATTAGAGTTATGCCTTAAAGAAGTTTACCGCAACAACAAATACATCAGTAAACAAATTACCGAAGAGCTGGTTAACAATACGGCTGAAGTTAACGAGGCGACCGGCAAATTAAGTTTCACTGAAAAAAAAGTACTAGAATTAATTGCCCAACAAAAAACAACCAAACAAATAGCCGAATTATTATTTATCGCCGAAAAAACTATAGAAGGACACAGAAGAAATATTATAGAGAAACTGGAGTTGCCGAAAGAAAAAAATGCGCTCCTGCATTTTGTGGCTAAATACCATTTTGGCAAATAACAAAAAGGCAACCATGCTGCATGGATGCCTTTTTTTTGTGTTACTTAAAGCTTTTGGGTAGATATTGAGTCTTTTTTTGTTTTATTGGAGATTAAAAACGGAACCGATGTAAATTCTTTTGGTTAAGGTTAAAAATAAGACGGGAATAAGAATACCCCCGTCTTTTACCCTAATAAAACCCTAAACCAGCAAAACTCTTCATTTATATATTTGATAAATTATTGTCTTTTTATTGAAAAATATTTATGCCAATTCTGTGCCAAAGGATTAATTATGTGGATAACTCAATACAAAAATTCCCCTTAACCGGCTCTCACACCGAGTTGTGGCTACTGCACCCAATTTTTATTACACCAAAATGATGCCAATGAAAAAAGCAGTTTAACCTCCTCTTTATGGGTGCATTTAAAATTGTCGCTTTTGCCCCTATCCCCTAAAGGGGGAATATCAGCTTTATACATAATGATTCCTATAAATTA
>JBBQPX010000001.1:0-33843 GCA_038216775.1 Chitinophagales bacterium | reverse complement strand
TACTAACCCATATATATATAAAGCCTGACTTTTAAAAGTCGGGCTTTAATTTTGCAAACAACGCAGGTTTTCAGATTACCAAAATGAAAGTTTACGAAATTGAAAAAGAGCAATTTTTTGTCAGCACAGATAAGAATAAATTGAACGTTCCATTCATTCATAATTATTTAAGTACACAAACATACTGGGCTAAAAACATCCCAAAAGAAATTGTGCAAAAAAGTATTGATGGTTCTTTTTGTTTTGGTTTATTTGTTGTAGAAAATATTTTAGAATCAACACAAATAAATGCTACCGGCAGGCAGGTTGGTTTTGCAAGAGTAGTTACCGATTATGCAACCTTTGCATATTTAGCAGATGTTTTTATTATAGATAATTTTAGAGGAAAAGGGTTGTCAAAACGGTTGATGGAAACAATTATAAATCATCCGGAGTTGCAAGGTTTAAGACGATGGATGCTGGCAACAAAAGATGCCCATGGTTTGTATGCCCAATTTGGTTTTTTGCGGTTGGATAAGCCAGAAAGAATTATGGGTTTTAAACCTTTTGAAGAATATCCTGCAACGCAGAAATAATTATAAAATATGCCAATGGATAATGTGGGTATAAAAATTGTCCTTTAACAATCAACAGGAGATTAGTAAAGTACTATATCCGTAACTTGCAGCCTAAAATAAAAACTACATGCTTAAATCAATGACGGGGTTTGGAAGAGCTGAACAAACAGTGGGCGAAAAAACATTTTTAGTTGAAATAAAAGCACTCAACGGAAAACAATTCGAATTGCAATTGCGATTACCTCCGCTACTAAGGCCATATGAATTTGAGATTCGTACAAAGTTGCAGGAGCATTTGGTACGTGGCACAATTGACTGCATGGTGATTATTAAGCAAAATGGAACGTCTAAACCGGTTAATATAAATACCGATTTAATTAAAGCATACTACACACAGATAGAAACTCTTGCAGGCGAGTTGAATATCGACACTAATTCGGTATTAAGTGCATTGTTGCGCCTGCCAGAAGTGGTTACGCCAACCAATGATATTTTAAATGAAAATGATTTTGCCGAGTTTAATAAAGTTTTGAATGAAGCACTTGGTAATTTAAACCAACACAGAACTGATGAAGGCGCAGTGCTGCAGAATGATTTGATAAGCCGCATTGATAATATAAAAACAGAGGAGGAAGCTATTTTAAAGTTAGAGCCAAATCGAAAAAAAAGAATTAAAGACGAAATAAATCAATTGCTGGAAAAGCATGTAGGAAAAGAAAATATAGATAATAACCGCATGGAGCAGGAGCTGATTTATTATATGGAGAAAATTGATATTCACGAAGAGCAAATAAGACTTCGGCAGCATTGCGAATATTTTAAATCCATATTTCAGGATGCTGATGAGGGAAAGGGAAAGAAATTATCTTTTATTTTGCAGGAAATTGGCCGGGAAATTAATACAACCGGCAGTAAGGCTTACGATGCAGAAATTCAAAAATGCGTGGTAAATATGAAAAATGAATTAGAAAAAGCAAAGGAGCAGGTGCTGAATGTATTGTAATAAAAGTATCAAGGCTTGCAAGCAATGAAAAGAAAAAATATATCTAAATTTCACACTTTATTAACTGCTGTGGCAGTTGTGCTGCTCATTAACGCTTGTACTCAAATTGAAATATTTGAGAAAGATACCGCAATACCCAAATACGAGTGGCAGCAAAATTTTTATGCTAAAGGCGATTTTTTAATTACTGATACAGCCTCGCCCTATAACATTTACCTGGTACTAAGGCATACAGATGCTTATCAATATAATAACATATGGCTTAATGTTGGTTTGCAGCCGCCTGGTGATACCATGCACGTACAAAAAGTAAACCTTAGTTTGGGAGATGATGCCCGTGGATGGTATGGAAGCGGCATGAACGATATTTGGGAGGTAAGGAGTTTATTAAATAACGGCGCCAGAAAATTTAAACAATCAGGAAAATACAGCTTCACTATTTCGCAAATTATGCGAGACAATCCATTATTAAATGTGATGAGTGCTGGCTTACGCATTGAAAAGAAAAAAGATTAACAAAGCCTTAAACAGTAAATTTTTAACAAAGCGTTTTTTCCAAAACATTTCTTTATTTTGCATAGTATGAAAATCAAAATTGTAGCACTGTCCTGCCTTCTGTTAATCATTGGTATAAGTACTGTAAAATCCCAGGATTATTCATACGTTCAAAAAGGTGAGTTTGGTATTACATTAGGTGTTGCACATTATTTTGGAGATTTAAATACAAGGGCCGCCATTAATCGTCCAAAACCTGCTTTAGGCATTTTCTTTCGTAAACAATTTGGCAATTATGTTGGGGTAAGGTTAAGTGCTCACTATGCACAACTCGGTTATAGCGATATCTACAGTAAAAATTTATATCAACACACAAGAAATTTAAGCTTTAATACAAATATTTGGGAAGTGGCAATTCAAGGAGATTTTAACTTTTTTAAATTTGTACCTAACGATCCTGATTATTTATTTACACCTTATATTACTTTAGGTGTAGGCGCATTTACGTACGATCCTTATGCTTACACAAATGGCAGTAAAGAATTTTTGCGCCCATTAGGTACCGAAGGGCAATTGGTTGGGTATTTGGATAGAAAACCTTACAGTACACTTGCCATGTGTATTCCGCTGGGAGTAGGTTTTAAATATAACCTTAGCGAAAAAGTAAATCTGTCTTTTGAAGTGGCTCACAGGTTTACTACCACAGATTATTTGGATGACGTGAGTACTACTTATGCCGGAGCATCAAACTTTACACCATTATCCACAGCGCTTTTATTGCAGGATCGTTCTAAAGAAATTGATCCCAATAATACAATATTCGTTGCAGGCAGGCAACGCGGTAATGCTAAACAAAAAGATCAATATATTATTGCAGAAATTGGCATTACCTATAACATCAGCACATACAAATGCCCAACTGCACGGTAGCTGATAGTTGTTTTTGCAAGAATTGGAAAAAGTACTAAAGATTGTTGTATGATTTGCGTGAGAATGATTTTTAGCCTTTCACTTTTTATCATAACTGCACAAGTTGCTTATCTATAAAAAGTTTACACTTAATTTTAGCTGAAAGTATAAATTTTTGAAACTACTCACCCCACAAAAGCTAATTCTTGCAATAAAAATTTTATTATCTTAAAATATTAATCTACTTTCACATTTCCCCAAAGAAATAAGTGATGTCTTACCCCATCATTTCGTGTTTCCCAACCAAAGAATAACATAACTGTAAATCCTGATCATTCTGTGATGAGACCATAGTTTTTTCATTTTAAAACTGAAACTATGGCGTTCATTCGCAACTGCTTTTTAATAGCGGTAACTACCCTGTGTGCAATTAATATTAATGCACAAAACATCAGTTATCCACCTTACTCCTCCCAACTGCTTAAAGCAACGGCGGCAGATGCTGCTATGTTGTTTACAAAAGCTTTGCCGGGTAATCAGTTTACCGTATCGCAATATTCGGGTATGCCGCAAACGGGTATTATTTTCAATTACGATTCCACAATAACAGGTAACCTCGCCTGCCGCGTTGAAAGTGATGGCATTAATTTTATTAAATTTTCGGCTGCTGAAGATAATGGGCTTTGTTTTGGATTTTATCAATACCTGCAAAATCTCGGCTTCAGGTTTTATCAACCAGGTATCATCTGGGAAATTATTCCAACCATTCCATCGGTATATAAAAAAATGGACAGCATTTATAATTCTGCTTTTAAATACAACAGTTGGTTTATCAGCAGTGGTTATGGCCGCTGGGCTATGGATACAAATAATGATTACGGATGGGACAATTATAACGGGGATAACGGCCACGCATGGGCTCTATTTCAGCGTCGAAACGGAATGACAGGTGAGTACAGGTTTGCCGGACACCGTGGGGATATTATGACGGGCAATTACATGACAACCTTACGTAACAATCCCTGCTATGTTGCATGCAGCAATAACAGCCGGGTAGCTACCTCACAATCGGTAGCAGATGTTAATAATCCAGCCGCTATGAATTTTTGGGCAACTGCCATTGAACAAAATTATACCCAGCACAGAAATACATTATCCATTAATCCAGCCGCCTATACCAATCAGTTTCGCAACTTTAAATACAGCTACCAAAATATTGGCATAGAAGTACCGGATGTCGCACAATGGGGCAATTCTATTGATAGCATGGGATGTTCAAACACTCCATATCCAGGAGTAAGCGATCAGCAAATAACACTGGCTAATTATACAGCACAAAAAATAAATACGGTTTATCCCGATAAACGTTTTCAGATATATGCGTATTCGCAGCATGCCGATGTGCCTTCGCCTTCAATTGCCATCAACAGTAATATCGATGTTCAGCTTATCCCCGCCGTATATCAGCTTGTAACCAGTACAAATGGATTACGTAACCGCTGGTACAACCGCACAAAAAATATTTCGGAATATAATTATTTAAACCTTACTATTTGGACTGGCGAAACTCCATCTGTTTACCTAAGCGATTTTAAAGCAACCGTACAAATAGCTAAAGATAAAAAAAGCCAAGGCCTAGTTTGGGAAACATCGCCAACCAAGTTTATAAGCCTGCCATACCTGTTAGCGGCCAGCAACGATCTGCTACATAATGTTCCGATTGATGAGTCGATGCAGGAATTTTGTGACAATATGTTTGGCGATGCTGGTAAAACAGTTTACGATTTGTTTCAATTCTGGACAGATCGGAAGAATTCTGCAGGTGGCAGTACTAATAAATACAAGATTTCAAAATACCTGGAATACATGGCAAAAGCTGATGGGCAAACTAAAAATGCGCCCTTGGTAGTAAAAGAAAGACTGCGAGAACTTAAAGCCTATGTACATTACATAATTTTGTATTACAACTGGTCTACCGACATAAAGCCAGCCGACGTAAAAGCTGCCCAAGCTTCCGAACTATGCCTTTATTTGGCCACTACAAATAAGATGCAGTTGGTTAACAGCGTTAAGCTTGTAAATATGATAAACGCTAAATATGCACCAGGGAGCAGCTTTCGTGAACAATATAATCCTTCAAATGGCACAGCATACCAAAACGGTAACCTGCCTTTAATAACCGCATCCGAAATTGAAAATAATTTTACCGCTGACCTTGCAAAATACGGCAACAGTATTAAGGGTTATAATTTTGAAGACGCTTCCGTTATTAAAGATAAAATGGCATCAGCCGGTTTAATTCCACAGCAAAAAATAATTGTCAACCTGGGATATACCAATGGACTTAATTTTTATAACAATGTTGAATTTTTTGTGATTGCACCTGGCCCGGGCAGTTTCTCGATTGATTATACCCCCGTGTTTAATATGCCGGGTGCGGGTTACATTAATTTTTTGGTCGAATCTGCAGATAAAGCACTGGAAGTAATTAAAGATTTTACTATTGATGAAACCGCTGCAGCTGGGCAGCTTAACATTTCTGTTCCGGCCGCAGGCAGGTATAAGTTTACCGTTTCTTCGTTGTATAAGTCTGGAATCCACCTGGAGATAAATACCAACAAAAATATTTTTTACAAAGGCGCAGGCTTTTTTGGCAAAACAACAGAGACGTATCCAAACAATATTGGAATGGCAGGATATTTCTACGTACCTGAAAATGTAAACAGAGTTTATTTTAGCTTTGGCAACACTTATACAGCCACTAATGGATTTGCATCGGCAGAAAAAATAGATGCTCAATTTGGATTTCTTGACAGCAAAGAAAAAAAATTAACAGCAAGATTCGCAACCCCCAACGATTCGGCTTTGTTTTACATCGATATTCCTATCGACAGCAGAGGCAAATTCTGTAGAATTACCAAAAAGAGTAATTACAGCCTCATTTTTGCAAACATAAGTAACTACTATTGGTATGCACAGCCAAAGCCTACAGCCTGTAGCGATGCAAACTTTGACGTTGCCGTGGTTTCAAAAAAAGGCAATTGCATTATTGAACTAACTGCCTTAAACAATAACGGAGTTTTTGATTGGATGGTTGAAGATGCAAATAAAACCTACACTTTTTCCAACCAGCGGGTTGTTGATTTACCTGATTTTATTTCACCAAAAGCAGTAGTAACCTTATCAAACGGCAGCACCTGTAGCGTTTCAAAAAAACTACAGGACGAAACGGATTACAAGAAAGGAATGGAATCATGTGTTGCTGCAGGCCCGGTACCCGAAATTACCCTAAGGCCGGTAATGGCACCTAACCCATCAACAGGAAATTTTGCTTGTATGCAAAATGCTGTAGCGCTGTTAGCAGATGATATCATTATTTACAATGGGCAGGGGATTGTTGTTGCCGAATTTAAAAAAGTAAGCAGGTTTAATATAGGTTCGCTTCCCGCCGGCATTTATTGGTATAAAATGATGATAAAACAAGCCAATTTTAGCGGAAAGCTGGTAAAGTTGTAAGAATTATAGTAAAAAGTATATTCCAATTAAAATTTATTACTTTTGCCCCCCAAAGTCAGGCCCTGTGCCTGACTACGCATTTTAGTATTTATGAGCCAAAAGGATAAATTAGATATGTTGCGTTTGCCTAGTCACATTGCCATTATTATGGATGGAAATGGGCGATGGGCAAAAGAAAAAGGGGAAGATCGCCTTTTTGGCCATTTACACGGTGTTGAAAGCGTGCGCAATATTGTGGAAGGCGCAGCCGAATTAGGTATAAAATATCTTACTTTATACGCATTTAGTACAGAAAACTGGGATAGACCCGAGTACGAAGTTTCTGGGCTTATGGAGCTGCTGGTTGAAACAATCCACAATGAAGTGCCTACACTTAATAAAAATAATATCAGGCTACATGTTATTGGCGATACGAATATGCTGCCTGAAGCTGCCAGAAATGAGCTAAAAGAAGCGCTGAATGAAACCAGCACCAACACAGGGTTAAATTTAATTATGGCGCTCAGTTATAGCAGCCGGTGGGAAATAGTAAATGCGGTAAAGCAAATAGCAACTGAAGTAAAAGCCGGTAATCTATCTGCTGATGAGATAACGCAGGATACGGTGCAGCAATATCTCACCACGAAGAATTACCCCGATCCGGAGCTTATGATAAGAACCAGTGGAGAATACAGAATAAGTAATTTCTTACTATATCAACTTGCTTATGCAGAATTGTATTTTACCAATACGCTGTGGCCAGATTTTAGAAAGGAAAACCTTTACGCTGCAATCCTTGATTATCAAAGCAGAGAACGCAGGTTTGGCAAAACCGGTGAGCAGGTAAAAAAAGAAGATAATATTGGCTGAAAGGCCTGTTAATAGCGAAATAGACAAAAAACAACCTCCTTTTGTTGTGATAACAAATGATTTAAGATGAGGTTAACAAATACTTATAATTATTGGGCTTAATTTGCCGCACGTTAAAACCAAATTGATGCAGAGGATTTACAAAATAGTTTTTATAATCACCACCCTTATACTTGCCGGCCAGTTTGCGTTTGCACAAAATCCAGTATCAGTTGATCCGGAACTGGAAGGTATTTTTACTCAAAGAGTACCCAAAGAATATACAATTGCAGGTATTACTGTTGTTGGTTCCAAAGCTTTCGATGCTAATTTAATCGTATCAATATCTGGTTTAGCCGTAGGTGATAAAATAACCATTCCTGGTACAGATGTTTTTGGAAAAGCGATATCTAAATTATGGAGGCAAAGTCTTATTTCGGATATTGAAATTTATTTAACCAAATTAGAAGGAACTAATCTATTTATAGAGTTTAATATTACCGAAAGGCCGCGTTTGGCGAGCTTAAAATTTGAAGGCATTAAGAAGGGTGAAAAGGATGATCTTGAGCCTAAACTCGCATTAGTAAAAGATAGAGTGCTGACGGAAAATATGAAGTTAAGTGCTATTGAAGCCATCCGTAAATTTTATTATGGCAAAGCCTATCGTAATGTTGATATTCAATTAAAAGAAGAGCCCGTTGCTTCTATGAACAACGCAGTTGCTCTTACTTTTATAATAAAGAAAGGAAGCAAGGTTAAAGTAAACTCCATCAACTTCAGTGGTAACGAAAATATCGCAGCTTCCAAGCTAAAAAAGCAAATGAAGGGTACAAAAGAAATGAACCGCATTACTTTATTTCCTATCGAAATAAAAAACCCTTTTGGAGATACAGTTGCAAAACCTTCTTTTAAAGAATACATCAATGATGTAGGCTTTATGTCCGTTACAAAAACAAGAGATTATATTGATCCTTATTTTAGAATAAGAGGATTTAGCGGTGCTAAATTTAATGAAGTAAAATATATAGAAGATAAGGAAAGTGTATTGAATTATTATAACTCCAGAGGTTACAGAGATGCTGTAATAGTAAAAGACACTTCAATTTTAGATGAAAAAAATAATCTGAATCTTTTTGTTAAAGTAAATGAAGGCAGGCAGTATTATTTTGGAAATATTGTTTGGAGAGGGAATACAAAATATGCGGATTCTGTACTTAATACGCTGCTTGGTATTCAAAAAGGCGATGTATATAATTTAGATATTCTTAATAAACGTTTAGGCAAGCAATTATCTGCCGAAGGCGCAGATATCGGAAGCCTTTACATGGATGATGGTTACCTTTTCTTTCAGGTAGATCCGGTAGAAACCGCAGTTTATAATGATACGATTGATTTTGAATTGCGTATGCGTGAAGGGCCTCAGGCCGTTTATGGCAACATAACCATATCGGGCAATAAAAAAACAAAAGATTATGTAATACGTCGTGAGTTAAGAACCATTCCAGGTGAAAAATTCAGCCGTCAGGACATTATACGTACACAACGGGAGTTAGGGCAACTCGGTTTTATTGACCCGGAAAAAATTAACCCTGGTGTAGTACCTAATGCCGAAAACGGAACTGTTGATATAAACTGGGGAATTGAAGAGAAATCAGGTGATCAGTTGGAGCTTTCTGCTGGTTTTGGTGGCGGTATTGGTTTAACCGGTACACTAGGTGTTTCATTTAATAACTTTTCTTTAAAAAATATTACCAAGCGCTCCACATGGGATCCATTACCATCCGGCGATGGACAAAAATTAAGCGCCAGAATTCAATCAAACGGTAAAGCTTTCCGTTCTTATAATTTCTCGTTTACCGAGCCATGGTTGGGCGGTAAAAAACGCAATTCTTTTACTGTTGGTTATTCAAATACAAAGTATGCAAATGCGTATGATGCGTCAACCGGTTCATATTGTAAATCTTGCGGCGATACATCGTATGTTAAAACAGCAAGTTTTAATATATCTCTTGGTAAGCAGTTAAAGTGGCCAGATGACTATTTTAATCTCATCTACTCATTAAACGTACAACGCTATAAATTGCGCAATTACGATAATATTTTTCAGGGAATTAGAAACGGTACATCTACAAACATTAGTTTAAAAGTTGCACTTGTTCGTAATTCAGCCGGACCAAATCCTATATTTCCTACAAGTGGGTCTAACTTTTTGTTAAGCGGTCAGTTTACTTTGCCTTATTCACTTTTGGGTATTTCATCAGTAAATACAAACAACTACAAACTTCCTGAATTTCATAAATGGCGGATGAATGCAGAGTGGTATGTGCCAATTGGAACGGCCAAAGGGCCAGATAAGAACAAGCAGTTTATTTTGAAAATTGCAGCTAAATATGGCTTTATAGGCAGATATAACAACAAGCTGGATATTTCGCCATTTGAGCGTTTTCAACTGGGCGATGCTGGTTTAAGCAATAATTTTGCGCTTTTAGGTTATGATATTATCGCACATCGTGGCTATCCTGTTTATGATAAATCAGATCCAAGAATTAATCCTGATGGTATAACACCATCACAATTCTTCACTATTTTTAATAAATATACAATGGAGCTGCGCTATCCGTTTAGTACCAGCGCCAGCAGTACTATTTACGGGTTAGCATTTTTTGAAGCTGCAAATGGTTGGTATAACTTCAAAAATTACGATCCCTTTAAACTACGTCGTTCAGCAGGTGTTGGTCTCCGTTTCTTTTTGCCCATGTTCGGTTTACTTGGGTTCGATTATGGTATAGGATTAGACAGGTATAACAACTCCAGTGGATTAAAGGGTGCAGCTAAATTTACATTCATGTTAGGCCAGGAACCGGAATAACTATTTTAAATTCGTTTGCTCAAAAATGATAAAAATGAAAAAAATCTTAATTGTTGCCATCTGTTTTTTAATGTTTGCAACCGCAGCCAATGCACAGCGTTATGCTGTAATTGATTCTAAATATATTTTAGATAAACTGCCGGAGTATAAAGAAGCTCAAAAATTACTTGATCAATTTAGTGAGCAATGGCAGCAGGAAGTTGACCAAAAGCAAGCTTTGATGGATAAAATGTATAAGGATTATGAAGCAGAACAGGTTATGCTAAGCGATGTGCTTAAAAAGAAAAGAGAAGACGAATTGTACAATAAAGAGAAGGAATTACGTGATTTACAGAAAAAGCGCTTTGGCTTTGAAGGAGATCTTTTTAAAAAAAGACAGGAGCTTATAAAACCAATACAGGACAAGGTTTACAACGCCGTGCAAAAACTGGCGGCAGAAAAACAATATGATTTTATATTGGATAAAAGTGAAGGAATTACCGTTATCTTTGCCGACCCAAAATTGGATAAGAGCGCAGATATTATCAGAAATTTGGGTGTTAAATAAAACTTAATAGCACAATTTGGTGCAACTTTTGTTTAAAATAATAGTCTTATACAAACACAAAATAAATAAACTTAAAAACAACAATGAAAAAATTATTACTAGGAGCTTTGATGGCCTTTGGAATTTTAAGTGCCTCAGCACAACAAAAAATTGGATACATAAGTCTCGACGAGTTAATGAGTGTAATGCCAGAAGCAAAAACAATTAATGCTGACTTAGTTGAATATCAGAATTCATTGGGCGAAATGGGAAAAAACCTGGAAACTGAATTTGAGAAAAAGAGAGATCAGTATTTTAAAGATTCATTGACACTTACGCCTACAATGAAAGAAATAAGAAGAGACGAGCTACAGAAAATGATTGCCCGTTTACAAGGTTACGATCAAGAAGCACAAGAAAAAGTAAACCAGTATGCGCAAACCAAAATAGCACCTGTTCAGGCAAAAGCTTTAGATGCAATTAAAACTGTAGCTAAAGAAAAAGGTTATGGCTATGTAATTGATAATACAAGCAATAGTTTGCTTGTAATGCCAACCGGCGATGATTTGTTGCCATTTGTGAAAACCAAGCTAGGAATTAAAGACCCTGTACCGGTTAAATAAAAAAACAACTACAAATTTATAGGCAAAGCCTCCCAATACTTCGGGAGGCTTTGTTATTTTTACCAAATGAAACAACAACCTATTGGTGTTTTCGATAGCGGTTACGGCGGGCTAACCGTATTAAAAGAAATTACAGCTAAGCTGCCGCAATACGATTATATATACCTCGGCGATAATGCACGTTCGCCTTATGGTACTCGTAGCTTTGAAACTGTGTATGAATACACGCTGGAATGTGTAAAGTGGTTTTTTGAACAAGGATGCTCATTGGTTATACTCGCTTGTAATACAGCATCAGCAAAGGCATTGCGCTCTATTCAGCAAAATGATTTGCAAAAAATAGATGCATCAAAACGTGTTTTGGGTGTAATACGGCCAACTACTGAAGTGATTGGCAAATACAGTAAAACTGGAAATGTGGGTATTTTGGCAACCAACGGAACGATTATTTCAAACTCTTATCCAATTGAGATTGAGAAGTTTTATCCTGAAATAAAAGTTTTTCAAGAAGCCTGCCCCATGTGGGTACCATTGGTTGAAAATAACGAGTATAATAGCCCTGGAGCTGATTACTTTATTCAAAAAAATATTGACAATCTTTTGCATAAAGAAGAAAATATCGATACCATTTTACTAGCCTGCACGCATTATCCATTATTGATGGAAAAGATAAAAAAAGCAGTTCCCGGCAATGTTACCATATTATCGCAAGGTGAAATTGTAGCCGACAGCCTGAAACTTTACCTGCAACAACATGCTGCAATGGAAGAAAAATGCAGTAAAAATGGGCAAATTTCGTTTTTTACCACAGATTCGGCAGAAGACTTTGATAACCATGCAGCGGTATTTTACGGAAAACCGGTAAAATCGACACATTTAAGCTTGTAAATTGGCTAATTATCCATTATTAATTTTAAAATTATCCATTAAAACTATTACCTTTGCCGTCCTTTCACAAACAGCAGGGATGGTGCCCTGGTGAGTGTAGTAACAAAACAACGGTAATTTATTTTTGTAAAAGGAAAAATTTAAAACAATGCCAGGTAAAAAAAGAACGTATCAACCGCACAAACGTCGTAGAAAATCTGTTCACGGGTTCCGTCAGCGTATGCAAACAGCAAACGGCCGTAAGGTATTAGCAAGCCGTAGAAAAAAAGGCCGTCATAGCCTAACTGTTTCTAGCGAGCACGGAGATAAAAAATAAGATCACCAGGTTTCTATAACTGAAATCCGGTTTAAAATAATTCAGTCCCCCGAATTGCCGGGGGACTTTTTTAATTTTATGTAATTGGAATCTAAACAGCGATATACTTTTAAAAAAGAAGACAAGCTTAAGAGCCGCAAAACAATTGAGATGTTGTTTAAGGAAGGTAAGTCGTTTTCTAATTTTCCGTTTAGAGTATTGTGGAAATTTAATAATGCCGCCGAAGCTCCGCTGCAAACCGGTTTTGCTGTTAGCAGTAAACATTTTAAAAAGGCTGTGGATAGAAACAGAATTAAACGCCTGATGAGAGAAGCTTATCGCCTGCAAAAAAATGATTTACACCATCAGCTAAAACAAAAAGAAAAACAACTTGCTGTATTTTTTATTTATGTAGGAAACGAAATACCTGCGTACGAATTTATTTTTGAAAAGACAGGCGCTGTGTTAAAGAGGCTTATTAAAATTGCCGATGAAAACAATTAAAAAAATATTGATTTTCCCTTTTATTGCATTGATAAAAATTTATCAATGGGGCATATCTCCCTTGCTTGGCCCAAAATGTAGGTACACGCCAACCTGCTCTCAATACAGCATGGAAGCCTTTAAAAAATACGGTCCTGTTAAAGGATTATGGCTTACACTAAAACGTATTGGCAGATGCCATCCTTGGGGTGGACATGGTTATGATCCGGTTCCGTAAAGTAGCCCCTATCCCCTTGCGCAGCATTCTGCGAAAAAAGGGGAATTGCGAAGCACGAATTTGGAGATTATAATTTCACAAAAAAACTGCAATAGAAACCCGATGAGCCAAACTGCCACAATAAATATTAAAATGAATATTCGTAAATATAAATTGTACTAACAACACCTTCCGTCACATTGCCGGTTGTAATAATTGCTTTTGTAAGAAGCCCTTTATCATCATATACATATGTAGAGGTGGCAGGAAAATCTCCTGTATCTTCCTGGCTTATTAATTTACCAGCTTTATTGTAGGTATATGTATTGGTAAATTTTATACCATCATTTTTTGGTTCGGAATATAGTTTTATCAATTGGTCATTTGCATTGTATTCGTAATGCTTGATTGAGCCGTCAGGAACGGTATGGCTAACTATTTGCCCTTTTTTGTTGTATTCCCCTTTATTTACAAGACCATATTTTTTGTCTTTATTTAATGTTGTAAAGCTACCATCGGGGTTATAAGTATATACTGTGCTTTCTGTTTCTTCGCCTTCGGCAGAAAATACTTTAATTGCATTGATGCGCTGCTTTTCATCGTACTCAATTGTTTTGGAGTAAGATTTTATTCCAAAGGCATATCCCGCCGTATCATTTCCGTTTGCATCGAAATACAATTCAGTTTTAGAATCGGCAAAGCCTTGCTGCTCCGCCAAGCTAATTTTTTTGATTTTTAGATTTTTTATTTCTTCAGCAGTTGGCTGCTGTGCTGATACAATACCAGCCGTAAAAAGCGAAAAGCATACAAGCAAGAATTTTTTTTGACGCATAATTTTTATTTGAAAATACAAAAAAAATAAAAAAGCTGCAACCTTTTACGATTGCAGCTATCAATTTAATAAGTTCAATAAAATTACCAATGAACAAGAGTGTCCTTCGGCTACGCTCATGATAAACTGCCACCGAAGTTCAAAAAAAGAAAAAATGCCGGGACAAAAAAATTACAAAACGCAATCTTCTCCATGGTTCCCCCTTTAGGGGGCGGAGGGGGCGTCTAGGCCACTTTACATTCTCTCTGCTACTTTATCCCAATTAACAATATTCCAGAATGCAGCTAAATAATCTGCACGACGGTTTTGATAATTTAAATAGTATGCATGTTCCCAAACATCGCAACCTAAAAGCGGTGTACCTTTTACTTCGGCAACATCCATTAATGGATTATCCTGGTTTGGTGTAGAAGAAACTTCAAGCTTACCATCTTTTACAATTAACCAAGCCCAGCCGCTTCCAAATCTCGTCATGCCTGCTGCTGCGAATTTTTCTTTAAAAGCATCGAAAGAACCAAATGCTTCAGTAATAGCATCGCCTACTTTACCTGATGGAGTGCCACCTCCATTTGGGGATAAACTTTCCCAAAAGAAACTGTGGTTCCAATGTCCGCCGCCGTTGTTACGTACAGCGGGGCTGATGCTACCTGCAGCGGCAACTAATTCTTCAATACTTTTATTTTCGTTATCAGTGCCGGCAATAGCCTTGTTTAAATTATCTACATACGCCTGGTGGTGTTTACCATGGTGTATTTCCATTGTTTTTGTGTCGATATGTGGCTCTAATGCGTTTGTTGCATACGGTAAAGCCGGTAGTGTAAATGCCATAATGTATAGGTTTTTATGTTTTAAGAAATTATTGTGAAAGATGTAACACGAATTTACGTTATCTATTTTTCTTTTCCTTTTCAAATGAAGCAAATAGCATTCCTTTTTTTTACGTTTTTGGGAATTTGTACCGGTTTTGCGCAAAAACCGGCAGATAAAATGGATTCAATTTCAATAAAAGAAAATCCTTCAATAAGGCTGTATCCCAATCCTGCAAAGAATAAAATTGAGATTGATATTAAAGCATTTGCTGCCGGTTATGTGCAGGTATTGCTGATGGATAAAAGTGGTAATATTGTAAGAGATGAGAAACGGCTTATGTATAATGGTAATGAAACCATAACATTCATGTTTTCTGAAATGCCTGGGTTGTACTTTTTATTGCTGAAACAAGGGCAGATAAAAGTAAAAAGTAAACTGATTATTCAATAATCATCGGCGTGCTTTAAAAAAATCTTTCATTAATTGAGCGCATTCGTCTTTTAAAATGCCGCCAACCAATTCAGTTTTTGGATGAAAAGGATTTGCGCTGCCGCAACTTTTTCTGTAGCCGTTTTTATCATCGGCTGCGCCAAAAACAATTCTACCAATTTTGCCCCAGTATAAGGCACCACTGCACATCAGGCATGGCTCCACAGTAACGTAAAGTGTCGCATCCGGCAAATATTTACTGCTTAAAAAATTATAAGCAGTTGTAAGCGCCAGAATTTCAGCATGAGCTGTACTGTCGTTCAAAAGCTCTACCTGATTGTGGGCACGGGCGATAATACGATTGTTCATCACCACAATAGCACCAACAGGTACTTCTGCTGCATCGTATGCTTTTTGCGCCTCTGTTAAGGCCTGCTGCATGTATTGTTCATCCGTCATGTAAAATAATTCGTAAGTTGTAAAACTTGTTCAATGCAGTAACTATTGTTTTATAATAATTACCAAAACGCTATCTTTCATCAAAATTAACTTTAATGCACAACTTAAATAACATGCGTAGCTATTTTAATAGCGGCATTACTAAACCATACGCTTTCAGAAAAGAGCAATTGCAAAAATTACGGGATGCTGTAAAAAAATATGAAAGCCGGATTCACAATGCATTATATACCGATTTAAAAAAGAGTCCGGAAGAGTGCTGGATTACTGAAACGGGATTTCTTTTATCTGAAATAAAAAATACGCTG
This sequence comes from Chitinophagales bacterium, assembly GCA_038216775.1. Taxonomy (GTDB): domain Bacteria; phylum Bacteroidota; class Bacteroidia; order Chitinophagales; family Chitinophagaceae; genus Ferruginibacter. The sequence continues at coordinate 17,796 of JBBQPX010000001.1, read as the reverse complement.
AAACACTTAAAAGACTGGATGCAGCCGGAAAGTGTTTCAACAAATCTTCAAAATCTGCCGTCAAAAAGTTATGTTTTACAGGAAGCTTTAGGCGTTGCTTTAATCATCAGCCCGTGGAATTATCCCTTTCAACTGTTGTTAACGCCGCTGGCGGGAGCTATGGCTGCAGGTAATTGCGTTGTACTTAAATCATCAGAATTTGCTCCTGCAACTTCTACAATTATGAAACAAATAATTGAAGAGAATTTTGATGAAAATTATATTCTTTTTGTAGAGGGAGATGGTGCAACGGTTATTCCGGAGATGATGAACAACTTTACTTTTGACCATGTTTTTTATACTGGTAGTACAACCGTTGGTAAAATTATTTATAAAATGGCTGCTGAAAGGTTGGTGCCGGTTACGCTGGAACTCGGTGGTAAAAGCCCGTGTGTTGTGGAGGCTGACGCAAATATTAAAATTGCAGCAAAACGAATTGCTTTGGCAAAGTTCTCCAATGCCGGGCAGATGTGCGTAACACCAGATTATGTGCTGGTGCATGCATCAAAAAAAGCTGAATTTGTTAGCGCTTTTAAAACTGTTTTGCAAGATTTTTATGGAGGCAATGCTGCAGAAAGCTACGAGTATGGCAGAATAATAAATGAAAAACAATTTGATAGAATAACTATCTATTTACAGCAGGGCGATATTATCTCCGGCGGAAACTTTAACAGGGAAAAACTTTTTATTGAACCAACAGTTATGGAAAATGTTTCTATGGATTCGCCAATTATGAAGGAAGAAATTTTTGGTCCGATATTGCCCATCATCAGCTTTAACACAGATGAAGAAGCTAAAGCAATAATTGCTGAAAACCCTAACCCCTTAGCCTTCTATATTTTTACATCCAGTAAAACAAAAGAAGAAAGCTGGTTGGCTTCGGTGCCTTTTGGTGGCGGTTGCATAAACAATACGGCGCTTCATTTAACCAATCACAATTTACCTTTTGGCGGTCGGGGCTTTAGCGGCAGCGGGCAATATCACGGTAAATATTCCTTTGATACTTTTAGCCACAAAAAAGCAATAATGAAAACGCCTACCTGGTTCGACCCTTCAATAAAATATCCGCCCTATAAAGGAAAACTGAAGCTATTTAAATGGATAGTAAAGTAGTGTATAATTTGTATCTTACTGAAATAAAATGCAAGGAACAAAATACAGAAAACTAAAACGGATTTCAATTGTATTATCATTAATAACGGTATCTTTTTTTGCGTACGTAGAAATCTCAAACAGAAATTTTAAAAACATGACTTTCAAACAGAAATTATTAAAAACAGTTTATCCCGCATTGATGTGGATTTCGGGTAAAGCAGGCGGTGGTTCAAAAAAATTAACCAACGAAAAAGCCACACCCAACACTTCATTTTATACCTTAAGTGATTCACTGAACACCGGGACCGAATTTGACTTTACACATTTAAAAGGAAAAAAAGTGATGTTGGTAAACACAGCATCCGATTGTGGTTACACCAATCAATACGACGACCTTCAAAAGTTAAGCGAACAGTATAAAGATAAACTGGTTGTTATCGGGTTTCCTGCAAACGATTTTAAAGAGCAGGAAAAAGGCAGCGACGAAGACATTGCTTCTTTTTGCAAAATAAATTTCGGTGTAACTTTTCCTTTAATGAAAAAAAGCAGTGTAATACGCAGTGCGGAGCAGAATAAAATATTTAACTGGCTTAGTGATGCTAAACAAAACGGCTGGAACAATGAGCAACCATCCTGGAATTTTTGTAAGTATATTGTGGATGAAGATGGGAGGCTTACAAACTATTTCGGTTCGGCAGTTGAGCCGCTTGGCAAAGAAGTAGCGGAAGCATTAAATCACTAAATTCATTTTATGTTTGAGCAGCGAGATTTCACTTTTATTTACAAATACTTTCTTGCAGAAAAACAAGCAACACTTTGGATTTTAATTTTGGGAATTATTGCTGTCATTTTATCTATAATATTTTGGTTTTTTATAAAAAACAATCCTTCATTTTTTAAAGGTGCTGCTATTCCATTAATGGTTCTTGGCCTGTTACAAATGGTGGTTGGCTATTCTGTATATTCCCGAACAGATAAACAAAAAGCAGATATTGCCTACAAAATCGGGATGGAACCAGTATCTTTTGTGAAAAGTGCTGAACTGCCACGCATGCAAAAAGTGATGAAAAGTTTCGAAATTTTAAAATGGGCTGAAATTGCACTTTTCATTACAGCATTGGTTCTAATTTTTCTTTTTCGTCTGAATGCCGGTAGAGCATTTTGGTTTGGCTTTGGCGTAACACTGGCTATACAAACAGCAATCTTATTCAGTCTGGATTTTTTTGCTGAAAAAAGAGGTGCTATTTATACTAACGAACTGCAGAAAATCGTTTCTGGTCAGGTAGTTCAGCCATAAGTTCATCCTTTGTTAAATCATAGTCTTCCATAATCATTACGGCGTTAATCTGTTCGCTATTATTTATATTTGCGCCATGCAACACGTAAAAGACGATTTACAGGTACGGTGGCTTAAGTTACGTATTAAATTAAAGGAGCGCTTTGGTATAAAGCCCGATATGGATGGCGTTCTTTTTTTAATTGGCATACAGGAACTGGGTAGCGGAAAACAGGATTTTAGTAAGGAAGAAAAGCAGGATTTAATGCATATAGCTGTTTGTACGGTGCTGTCTTTAAGCGGTTATTACCTTGCAGAAGGAAATGACGAAGAAGGATGGCCGCATTTTAAGCAATTAAAGCCATTGCCAGGTTTCATAATGATTGAGCAGGAAAATTTTTTAAAAGACCACATTTTATTATACTTTCAAAACCAGGGATTTATTGATTAATTATTTTTTATGAACAAAATGAGAATTTTATTTACGCTTGCCATTTTCAGTTTTTTTGCAATTAATGCTGATGCTCAGGTAAAAAAGCCTGCAACAAAGAAGACAACAACTCAAAAAGCTCCGGTAAAAAAGCCGGTGGTAAAAAAAGTAACACCAGTAGCCAATGCACCAAAGCTGATTAGAGTGCCGGGTACAAGGGTAAAGGTGACTACGGATTCTGGCGTTATGGTTATTCGCCTGTACGACAAAACTCCAAACCACCGGGATAATTTTATTAAACTTGCTAATGAACATTTTTTCGATAGCCTGTTGTTTCATCGGGTTATACAGGGTTTTATGATTCAGGGCGGAGACCCTCAAAGTAAAAATGCACAACCAGGTGCTATGTTGGGTAGTGGTGATGTTGGTTACACCATTCCTGCGGAGTTTGATACAACTTTCATTCATAAAAAGGGAGCGTTGGCAGCAGCCCGCACAAATAATCCAGAAAGGGCTAGCAGTGGATGCCAATTTTACATTGTACAGGGTAAACCAGCTTCGGATGCAGAACTAACTGGTATTGAAATGCAAAGAGGGGCTAAGTACACTCCGGCACAAAGGCAGGCGTATAAAACAATTGGAGGAACACCATTTCTGGATATGCAGTACACGGTATTTGGCGAAGTTGAAAGCGGACTTGAAGTAATTGATAAAATTGCTTCAGTACCAAAAGCCATGGGCGATAGACCACTTGGGGATGTGCACATGTATATTGAGGTACTTAAATAAGTATCAGCTTAATTTGCTTATTTTGCATACTATTCAATTAACATCAAACTACATAAAATGAATTTTCCTGAAAATTTACGCTACACTAAAGACCACGAGTGGGTTTCATTAGATGGTACAACTGCTACAGTTGGTATTACCGATTTTGCACAACGTGAGCTTGGCGATATTGTTTATGTTGATATTACCGCAAAGGGTAAGGCGCTTGGTGCTGAAGAAACCTTTGGCAGCGTGGAAGCAGTTAAAACAGTGAGCGACCTTTTTTTACCTGTTTCAGGAACCATCACTGAAATTAATCCATTGCTTGATACTCAGCCGGAGTTGGTAAACAGCGACCCGTACGGCGATGGCTGGATGGTAAAAATGACCTTAGATAACGTTGCAGATTATGAAGGACTGATGACTTCAGAAGCTTATTCAGCATCGGTAGGATAGTAGGTAATCCGTTATGAACAACACTGAAACAGAATTTGCACAACCAGCTATAAAAAAGTTTATACCTGGCATTGCTTGGTTTCTACTTGTTTTAATATTGCTCTGTTTACCAGGTTCAGACATCCCCACGCCAGAAACATGGCTTAACGCTATTTATTTTGACAAATGGGTACACGCAGGGCTTTTCTCCGTATTAACTTTTCTGTTTATTTATCCGTTTGTTAAAGCAGATTTAACTCAAAAAGTAAAAAAGAACAAAGCAATTAAAATCGCTAGTGCGGCGATTGTTTGGGGAATAACCACCGAGTTTATCCAAAGGTTTTTTATACCAGACCGTGCTTTTGATTTATTAGATTGGGCGGCAGATAGTTTTGGAGTGATACTTGCCTACACGTGGTGCAGAATGAAATATCTTAATTAGTTAAAAATGGCTATAAACAGGCCTGTTTTGTTTTTCAGCTTGAAAAATGGGCAGGTTTAGCTTACATTTGTATTATGCTGAACATAGAAAATATGGAGTACAATACTACCAGGAATTTTTTAGTCATGAGAGAATATGGACGCCATATTCAGAAAATGGTTGAATACCTGCTTAGTCTTGAAGATAAAGAAGAAAGACAGCGCAATGCGTACGCTGTAATTGAGCTTATGGGATTTTTAAACCCACATTTAAAAAACGTTGAAGATTTTCGCCATAAATTATGGGACCATCTTTTTTTAATAAGCGATTTTAAACTTGATGTGGAAAGCCCTTATCCAATCCCTACAAGAGAAACATTAAAGGCAAAGCCTGAACGTTTGAATTATCCTAAGCGCTATCCAAAGTTTAACCATCTTGGAAAAAACATTGAAGTGGTTATTGATAAAGCGCTTAAGGAAGAAAATCCTGAAAAGAAACAAGGCTTTGCAAACGCAGTGGCTTATTATATGAAGCTTACTTACAGTAACTGGCATAAGGAGTTGGTGCATGATGATAATATCCAAAGTGAATTATCTGCTATGACCAAAGGAGAGCTGGAGTTTAATAACCGTCCGTTTGTAAAACACAGGGTTGATACCCGTGACGACAGAGATGACTATGGAAAACGTAGCGGTGGCGGCAGCAACTATCGTAAAAATTATGGTGCAAGAAGCAACTCTGGCGGCAGTGGCGGAGGCAGAAGTGGCGATAACAGAAACAACAATAATAATAACAGGGGCGGAAACAGAAACGGAAATAACGCGGACAGCAGAAGTGGCAACAGTGGTGGTGATAACAGAAACAATAACAACCGTAATTTTAAGAAGAGATATTAAAAGCCCCTCCTATCCTCCCCGATGGGGAGGGAAAAGTAGAAGAACAATATTTGAGAACTCCGATTATACCGGAGTTTTTTTATTTACGTTTGCTTTAATTTGTTTAAAAATTCAGCATGCAATCATTTGAAGTAAGAGGTGGAAAAAAACTTTCAGGAGAAATAACTCCACAAGGTGCTAAAAACGAAGCGCTACAGATAATTTCAGCGGTATTGTTAAGCGCTGAAAAAATAACAATTACCAACATTCCTGATATTGTAGATGTAAATCTGCTGATTGAATTATTGGGTGAAATGAAGGTTAAAGTTGACCGGCAAAGCCGTGACACCTGCGTTTTTCAGGCTGATGATGTAGATGTTGATTACCTGCACAGCACGGACTTTCATAAAAAAAGTGGCAAACTTCGTGGCTCTGTAATGCTTGCTGGTCCTTTATTGGCACGTTTTAAAAAAGCATACATACCAAAACCTGGCGGCGATAAAATTGGCAGACGACGATTAGATACACACATTATCGGTTTTGAAAAACTGGGAGCACAATTTAATTATGATAGTGAGGATGGCTTTTTTCATTTACATACAACAGGTTTAAAAGGCGCAAATATTTTACTAGATGAGCCAAGCGTAACTGGTACAGCCAATATTTTAATGGCAGCATCTATGGCGGCAGGCACAACTACTATTTACAATGCAGCCTGCGAACCATATCTGCAGCAGCTTTGTAAAATGCTTATCCGCATGGGCGCAAAAATTAGCGGAGTTGGCAGTAATATGTTAACTATAATTGGTGTTGATACTTTGGGTGGAACAGAACATCAGATGTTGCCGGATATGATTGAAGTAGGTTCTTTTATAGGCCTTGCAGCGATGACGCAAAGCGATATCACCATAAAAAATGCAGGTATAGAACACCTCGGCGTTATTCCCGAAAGGTTTCAGCAACTCGGTATTCAAATGGAGTTTAAGGGCGATGATATCCATATTCCTTCGCAGGAATTATATGAAATTCAAAAGTACATGGATGGCGGTGTGCTTACCGTTTACGACCATCCTTGGCCGGGCTTTACGCCGGATCTTTTAAGTATCGTTTTGGTAACAGCTATACAGGCAAAAGGCAGCGTACTCATCCATCAAAAAATGTTTGAAAGCCGTTTGTTTTTTGTAGATAAGCTGATAGATATGGGCGCACAAATCATTCTTTGCGACCCACACCGTGCCGTAGTTATTGGTTTGGAAAGAGAACAGCAATTACGTGGTATAATCATGAGCAGTCCGGATATACGTGCGGGTGTTGCCCTGCTGATTGCTGCATTAAGTGCACAGGGTAAAAGCACTATTCAGAATATTGAACAGATTGATAGAGGCTACCAAAATATTGATGCAAGGCTGCTGGCTTTAGGTGCCGATATAAAAAGAGTGGGTGCGTAATTTTTCTTTCATGAAAGTATTAAAGTTTATTTCGCTGGTATTGGTAACTGCAGTTATAATTATATCCTGCCGTAATAAAACCGTTGTACTTCTCACCAAAAAATGGGATTGTGTTCAGGTAGATAATATTGTGCCTCCAGACCAAAAATTTCTCTCCAAAAAAGATTCCGTAGATGCAGACCAACTAAAAACGCTGCTGCAATCATTAAGCTGGACGTTTAAAAACAACATGCGCTACGAATGTTCCATAAACGGCCGAGTTACTGTAGAAGGCAAATACGAATTACTGGAAGATGATAAAATAATGATTTGCACCCCAAAATCAGCAAACGTTACAAACCGGTATATTATTAAATCGATAACTGAAAACGAGCTTACGCTTATTGGTAACGCAGATAACTCAAATGTTATTCTCCATTTCCAAAGTGTATTCTAAATCTGTTCTCTTGCAAATTATATTTAAGTATTGCAAATATTTTATTGATAAAGTCCCCCTTTAGGGGATAGGGGTACAAAAAAAGTAGTTTCTTTGCGCATGGAACATCTCAATAAACTCATTATTATTACAGCTCCATCAGGTGCTGGCAAAACTTCCATCACCAAACACTTGATGAAAACTTTTCCGCAACTTGCTTTTTCTGTTTCTGCAGCTACACGCAGCCCAAGAGGAACTGAAAAAGATGGTGTTGATTATCATTTTATAAGTACCGAAGATTTTAAATATAAAATTCAGCATGAAGAATTTGTTGAGTGGGAAATGGTGTACGAAGGAAAATATTACGGAACGCTTAAATCAGAAATGGAAAGAATCTGGCAACAAAATAAAATTCCGGTACTGGATATTGATGTAAAAGGCGCCATTCATGTGCAGCAGCAATACCCTGAAACGTCACTAAGTCTTTTTATACAGGCACCGTCAGTAGATGAATTAAAAAAACGACTGGAAAGTCGCGGTACCGAAACGGCAGAATCGCTGGCAGCAAGGGTTAATAAAGCAGCATATGAACTTTCGTTTAAAGACCAGTTTAATAAACTTATTATAAATGACCAGTTAGAAAGGGCATGTGCTGAAGCAGCGGGCATTGTGTCAGATTTCATCGGCATTAAATCCATTTAAAAACTCTTTCTTATTTTTATATTATGGAATGGATAACAGTTATTGCAATTATAGGCTCACTTTTACTGGTAGGTTTTTTTGCCGGTATTGAAATTGCATTTATATCTGCCAATAAATTATCTATTGAACTTAACCGCAAGCAGGGCACTAAAAGCGGCAAAGTATGGGGTTATTATGCCGATAAACCTGCCCGCTTTGTTGCTACTACTCTAGTTTGCGTTAATATTTTTTTAGTTATTTACGGTTTGCTAGTAGTAGATGTGTTATCGCCGGTTTGGCTGGCTGTAAAATCAATTCTGCCCGATGCGGTTAAAGGCTCTGTTGAATACATTAAATTGTTTGTTGAAATTTTTGTGGCTACGCTGATAGTTCTTTTTGTAAGGTTTGTTTTTAAAGCTTTCTTCAAAGCACGCAACAGCAGCATACTTAGTTCTGGCCTAATAAGTAGCGTTATTAAATTTTTTTACTGGATGTTTTCTTCTATCGGTAAGTTTTTTGTGAACACATCAGAATGGATTTTGAAAAATTTGCTGGATGTAAAAATTGATACAAAAAAGGAAATGTTTACCAAGGTAGACCTGGAGCATTTTATGCAGCAAAGTAAAAGTCACGAAGAGGAAAACAGCAGTGAGTTAAATAAAGAGCTTTTTGAAAATGCATTATCGCTTGGCGAAACAAAATTGCGGGAGTGCCTGATACCTCGTAAAGAAATTGAGGCCATAAACAGCAACATGCCAATTGAAGAGGTGAAAGCCAAATTTATTGAAACGCATTTAAGCAAACTGGTTGTTTACGATGAAAATATAGACAGTATAACAGGCTATATTCACCAGCTCGACCTTTTTAAAAGACCTGCCACCGTTAAAGAAATTTTATTACCTATACCAACCGTTCCGGAAAGTATGAGCGCTACAGATTTGATGAATAAATTTAGTAAAGAAAGAAAATCTATAGCCTGGGTTATTGACGAATTTGGTGGCACAGCTGGCATTGTAACCATGGAAGATTTGCTGGAAGAAATTTTTGGTGAAATACAGGACGAATATGATACCGACGAATTTGTTGATAAGCAACTATCAAGTGATGAATTTATTTTTAGTGGTAGAATGGAGCTTGACCTAATAGCTGAAAAATATAAACTCGATTTTCCTGATGATGAGGAAACGGAAACGCTTTCGGGATACATTATTAAAAATCACGAGCAGATACCTAAGTTGAAAGAGCACATAATAATCGGTAATTACGAAATTGATATTTTAAATGTAAGCGATACCCGCATTGAAATGGTTAAGCTGAAGGTTTTAAAATAATCTCTTTACTTACTCCAGTTTACTTCTTTATAAATGACTATTGCTGTTAACTGCAGGTTGAAAGAAAATGAGCAGCCGGAAGGCTATGAGGCTTTTATGTTCGGTATGTTACAGCACTTGGCAGCTCACTATCCACAACATCAGTTTGTTTTTATTTTTGATAAGGCATTTAGCGATAACATACAGTTTGCAAAAAATGTAGTTCCCGTTGTTGCAGGCCCAGAAACCACTAATAACCTGCGTTTACAATATTGGTTAAATTATAAAATACCGGTTATTTTGCGCAGGCACAAGGCAGATGTATTTGTTAGTTTGGAAGGGATTTGTAGCATGCGAACAAAGAAACCACAGTGCGTATTGGTTTCAGATTTGGGTTTTTTACAATCATCAGCGCCAGCAAAAAAAATAAACAGCAGATTTTATAAAAAATATACTTCTGCCTTTTTAACTAAGGCCACATCCATTGCGGCAGTTTCCGCTTTTACAAAATCAACGCTTATTGCACAGTATAATTTAAATGAAGATGATGTTACATTAATTGTACCTGGTGTTGATGACATTTTTAAACCAATTGATTGGCAAGAAAAGGAAATTGTAAAAGAGAAGTACAGCGACGGCAAAGCTTATTTTCTGTACAGCGGCAATGTAAATAAGCAAAATAATCTCATCAATCTGCTAAAAGCATTTTCTTTCTTTAAAAGAAGACAAAAAAGTAACATGACGCTTTTACTTGCAGGCAATACAGATGAGGCATTTAAAAATGAACTTAAATCTTATAAATATAGAGATGATGTAAAATTGATGCAAAATTTATCAGCAGAAGCCTTAGCTAAAATAACAGCTGCCGCTTACGCCGCTGTTTACCCTGTTCTGTATGCTGATTTTGCGGTAGCTCCCATGCAAGCAATGCAATGTGGTGTACCAGTTGTTACATCAAATACAGGTGCTTTATCTTCCATTTGCGGCTATGCTGCCTTATATGCCAATCCTGATGATTTTAATGATATAGCCGAAAAAATGATGCTTGTTTTTAAAGATGAGGCCAAAGCGAATGAATTAATAGAAGCAGGTAAAATACAGTCACAACGCTACAACTGGCAAAATTCTACGCAAATGCTGATGGAGTTAATTGATAAGGCTTTCAATGCCTGATTTCGATTAAATTTGCATTTCACAAATATTTCCTGATCAGACAATAATTTATATGAATCAATCAACAATAAAAATTGATATTTTGCTCGACCCGAATAAAGTGCCCGAGCAAATAAACTGGGTTGCCACCGATAGTACAGCCAATATGGTACAAAAAGCAAAAGCCATGAGCGTTGCCTTTTGGGATGGTACTGATAAAACAGCTTTACGCATAGACCTTTGGACAAAAGATATGATGGTAGATGAAATGGCTGATTTTTATTACCAGATGCTGATGAGTATGGCCGATACCTTTAAAAGAGCTACTCAACAAACAGAAATGAGTGATGATTTGAAAAAATTCGCCAAAGAGTTTTTTGAAAAATTCAGAGCAAGTCAGGTAAAAGAACAGGGTTAATTACTCTTTGATTGATGCTGATTAATTATCTATTCAAAAAATAATAATCACCCATTAACTAATAGCAAATAGCATATTACAACAATATCATAACAAATTAAAAGATAAAAAATGAGTTTAGAGCAACAGATAATGACCGAAATGAAAGAAGCCATGAAAGCCAAAAACGAAGGCGTTTTGCGTGCTTTGCGTAGTATTAAGGCTGAAATTATAAAGGCAAAAACAGACCCCGGTGCCGGTGGAGAAATTGACGAGGCTACAGAACAAAAATTTCTACAGAAAATGATGAAGCAGCGCAGAGATTCGTTGGAGATTTTTGAAAAACAAAATCGGGAAGACCTTGCTGCCAAAGAAAGAGAAGAGATGGCTGTAATAGAAAAATTTCTTCCTAAACAATTAGGTGAAGCAGAAATTAAAGAAATTGTAAAGCAGATTATTACGGAAACAGGCGCATCAACCCCGGCAGATATGGGTAAGGTTATGGGCGTTGCCAGTAAGCAATTGGCAGGCAAAGCTGATGGTAAAACAATAAGCGCTATTGTAAAGGAATTACTGGCTGGCTAAAATTTGGTATATTGAAAGCAGAAAACGATGTATGCTGATAGATTTAATTTTTGCCGTTGCAATTATCCTTGCCATTATTAAAGGTTTCCGGCGCGGATTTATCATTGCAATTTTTTCTGTTATTGCCTTTATAGTTGGCTTAGCTGCTGCTCTAAAACTTTCGGCCGCCGTTGCAGAATACTTAAAGAGCAGCGTAAATATTTCAGCAAAGTGGTTACCGTTTTTAGCATTTGCGGTAGTTTTTTTTGTGGTTGTTTTATTGGTTCGACTGGGGGCCAAATTAACTGAAAAAACTTTTCAGGTAGCGTTACTTGGTTGGTTAAACAGAATCGCAGGTATATTATTATTTGCGGTGCTTTACCTGATTATTTTAAGTATTTTTATTTTTTATGCCGAAAGGCTGCAGTTATTGCAACCTGCGGTTATAGAAAATTCGGTAACTTATCACTTTATACAGCCTTGGGGGCCTAAAGTGATGGATAATTTTGGTAAAATTATTCCCGTATTTAAAGATATGTTTACAGAGTTGGGCGATTTTTTTAATTCGTTATCGAACAAAATTTCGCATTAATTTCTACCGTTATCTTATTTACCGTAATTTTAGCACTAATCTGCGGTATGTAAAGTAAGTTTCGAGGAGCAGATTTATATTAACAATTTGAATTTAAGGATGAGCTACGAGATAAAACAAGACGGAAAATTTAAGTTTATTGAAGAAGGCGAGGGCGAACCGTTATTGCTCCTGCATGGCTTATTTGGTGCGTTAAGTAATTTTCAATTTCTTATTGAGCACTTTCGTAAAACAAATAAAGTAATAGTGCCGCTGTTGCCTTTGCTGGAGCTTGACCTGCTGCATACATCCGTAGGTGGATTACAAAAATTTACCCATCGCTTTATTGAGCATCGTGGGTATAATAATATTCATTTACTAGGCAACTCACTTGGCGGACACGTAGCACTGGTGCATGTTTTAAAACAACCAGAGCGAATTAAATCAGTAACGCTTACCGGCAGTTCTGGCCTGTTCGAAAATGGCATGGGCGATACCTATCCTAAGCGTGGCGATAAAGAATACATCCGTAAAAAAACTGAACTCACTTTTTACGACCCGGCCATGGCTACAGATGAATTGGTGAATGAAGTTTTTGAAATTACCAATAACCGCATGAAGGTTATTAAAATAATAGCGCTGGCAAAAAGTGCCATTCGTAATAATCTGGGCGAAGAGCTTAACCAGATAAAACAACCAACATGTCTCATTTGGGGAAACAATGATACCATTACCCCGCCGTTTGTTGCTAAAGAATTTCACAGGCTTATGCCTACAAGCGAGCTACATTTCGTTGATAAATGTGGCCATGCACCCATGATGGAAGTGCCAGAAGAGTTTAACAGACTGCTTGATGCATTTTTAACAAAATTAAAATCACCTGCTGCAACAGTTTAGTAAAATTTTTTGTCTTTATACTTTTAGCTGTAATATTTACGTTCTTATCATAGCTGTTGCTCACCCAAAATCAGTCATATGTTAACCATCGAACTTATTAATAATAGTATTCCTCGCCTTGGCCTTAAAGACTCTGTGAACAAGGCTATCCAGCTCATTTCAGATTTTCGGGTATCGCATTTACCGGTTGTGGAAGATGATAAATTTCTTGGTTTGGTAAGTGAGGAGGATTTGCTTGATCAGGAACAACCTAAAATGCCCATTGAATTAATGCAGGAGTTTTTTATACCTGCACGTGTGCATGATAATGAACATTTTTTAAACGCAGTTACCTGCAGCAACCAGTTTGACACAACTGTTGTTCCCGTAGTAAACGATGAAGGTGATTTAATGGGTGTTATTACAGCACCAGATCTTTTAAAAACGTTAGGCAATTTTGCAGGCACTAACGAAATAGGTGGCATTATTGTACTGGAAATGGAACGCAGCCAGTTTAGTATTTCAGAAATAAGCCGTATTGTGGAAAGTAACGATGCAACTATTCTGCATTTAAATACAACCGTGCATGCAGAAACCGGCATGCTTACAGTTTCGCTTCACATGAATAAAAAAGAAATTTCAGCCATTGTTTCTACTTTTGAAAGATATGATTACGATGTGATTTATTATTTCGGGAACGAAAAATTCGAAAATGAAATTCATACTAATTACCGCCATCTCATGAATTATTTGGATATTTAACAGCAGTAAAAGTAAATCCTAAAAATCAACCAAACCTACTATAAGGTTGTATGTTTATCAGCAGCAGCTATACAGTTATGAAATCAAGTCCCCCTTTAGGGGATAGGGGCGGGTTAGGCGCAAAATGTTATTAATGAATAATCGTAAAAAAATAATTTGCTGCCTCACTTTACTTTTATCTTCACTGGCAACACCTGCACAACAAGTTGAAATTCCCAACATCAGTTTTGTAGATACAGCATCGCTTAAAGCCAACACAACTCAAAAAGTCTGTATAAAAAATATAGAAGTTACTGGCACAAAAAAAACTAAAGTTTATATCGTTTATCGTGAAATTCAGTTTAAGGAAGGCGATTCTATTTTAATAAAAGATTTATACAAAGAGCTGGAGCAGGCGAGGTTTCAGGTTTATAACACCACATTATTTAACGAAGTAAAATTTCAATTAACGGCTTTAAATGCAAATGATGTAGCCATAAAACTTCGTGTTACAGAGCGCTGGTATCTTTATCCTGTTCCGCAATTTAAATGGATAGATAGAAATTTTAATGAATGGTATAAAACTTATAAAGCAAGCCTTAACCGGGTAAATTATGGAATTAAGTTTGTGCATTACAATCTTAGCGGCCGTAGAGATCAATTGCGTATCTACCTCATCAACGGTTACTCACGGGATGTTTCTATCAGTTACACAGCACCCTACAGTAACAACGCACTCACCGAAGGTTTCACCGCAGGCGTAGGCTACACACAAAAAAGAGAACTTGCTTATAAAACCACCTATCAGGATTCGTTGCTTTTTTATCCTAAAGATTCCATCGCAAAACGTGGCGGACCTTTTATTTACAAATCCTGGTACGTAAACCTTGGCTACAGCATCCGCCGCGGCTTATTTAAAAAGCATATTTTTTCCGCAGGCTATAATTACACCACAGTACCAGATTCTGTTATAACCGCAAAGTATAACCCCAATTATTTTAAAGATTCTGTTACATCAAAAGGTGCAATTGATTTTGGATACACACTGCAATACTCCAAAGTAAATAATGGCACTTATCCTTTAAGCGGAAAAAACTGGTTTTTTAGTGTTCATAAACGCGGCCTTGGTTTTACAGGTGGCCTTAATATGCTGGAGCTTGAGGCTGGCATAAACCGTTATTATGATATGGGTAAAAACTGGTACAGCAGTGTGCAGTTAAATGGTAAAATAAAACTACCATTTGATCAGGCTTATGTAAACCAGCGTGGCTTTGGTTATGGTGAGGTTTACCTGCGTGGGCTGGAGTATTATGTAATAGATGGCGTTGCAACCGGTTTAATAAAATCTACGTTAAAGAAAAAACTTGTTTCGTTTAATGTTCCGTTTCCTTTTATTCCAAAACTGCTAACAAAAATCCCATTCACTATTTTTGCAAAAACCTATGCCGATGTTGGTTATGCTTATACAAAACCACAATACACAACTAATTTAAATAACCGTATGTTATATTCGGGTGGTTTTGGTATAGATATTCTTACCTTGTACGATATAAACCTAAAGTTTGAGTACAGTTTTAATCAATTAGGCGAAAACGGTTTATTTTTACACAATCAATCAGGATTTTAATTTTGACATCAAAGATTCAAACACTCCGCGGATTGGCCGAATTGCGGCACATGAAAATTGCCATATACAGCCGAGGTATAGAAAATAACCAGCACAAGGATATTATTCAGCTGCTGGATGAGCTGGCATTGAGCGGCGTAGAGCTCGTATTTTACCAGGATTTTTTCAACCAGTTTTATCCTTCCATAAGTGCGAAAGCAAAATATTCCACCTTTAATTCATCTGAAGATCTTGATAAAAATATTGACTTCATTATAAGCCTTGGCGGCGATGGTACACTTTTAGATACAGTGACCCTGGTTAAAGACAGCGGCATACCCGTTATAGGCATCAATTATGGCCGCCTTGGGTTTTTAGCAAACATTGGCAAGGAAGATTTAATTATGGCCGTAGAAGCCCTTGTTAACCGCACCTATGTAATTGATAAGCGAACGCTTATACACTTGGATTCTGATGTGCCATTATTTGGAGAAACTCCTTATGGTTTAAATGAGTTTACGCTGCATAAAAAAGATTCATCACCCATGATAAAAATTCACACCTACCTCAACGGTGAATTTTTAAATACCTACTGGGCCGATGGTTTGATTGTTGCCACGCCAACCGGCTCTACCGGTTATTCGCTTAGTTGTAATGGTCCTGTTGTTTTTCCTGATAGTGGAAGTTTTGTAATAACACCCGTAGCGCCGCATAATTTAAACATACGCCCCCTTATAGTTCCCGATAATAATATTATTTCTTTTGAAGTAGAAGGCCGCACAGACGGATTCCTCTGCACCTTAGATAGTCGTAGGGAAATTGTAACCAAAGACATTCAACTCGCCGTAAAAAAAGAAACATTCGGTTTCAACCTCATCCGGCTTAACGAAAATAATTTTTTGCAAACGCTGCGTAATAAATTAAGTTGGGGATTAGATAAGCGGAATTAAAAGAAGCGTGGTGTTTTTTTAGCAGCATTCTTTTTTACAGCATCCTCATCAGTCCTCGTCGACTGTTGCTTGTTTCAATGTTAATTTCAACCCTATAAATCCAATCAATCCCGCTATTAATGACGAAATTAAAATTACAAATTTTGCGTTGTTGATTATCGTTTCATTATCAAATGCAAGTAGTGTTATAAAGATTGACATAGTGAAACCAATGCCACCTAAAAAACCAACGCCTATAATTGATTTCCAATTTAAGTCGTTTGGAAGTTTGCACAGACCAAATGAAGTTGCCAAAAATGTTAATAGAAAAATGCCTAATGGTTTTCCCACAATAAGTCCTGCTGCAATTCCGATACTATAATTTTGTGTAAGCGTATGTCCTATATCGCCACTTAAAATGATAGCCGTATTGGCTAATGCAAAAATTGGTAAAACAATAAAGGCAACTGGTTTATGTAAAAAATGTTGTAAAATATAGGAAGATGATTTTTCGTTTCCGTTGCCAAATGGAATAGAAAAAGCCAGTAGCACACCAGTAACTGTTGCGTGAACACCGGAGTTAAGCATAAAGTACCACATAGCAACGCCACCAATTAAATATGGAATTAAGTTTCTTATTTTTAGCCGGTTGAAAACTAAAAGCAAAGCAAAAATGCCTAACGCAATAAAAAGATTGGTCCAAATAAGTGTTTTGGTATAGAACACTGCAATTATTAAAATTGCTCCCAAATCGTCAATTACGGCTAATGCTGTTAGAAATACTTTTAAAGAAGTTGGTACCCGTTTTCCTAATAAAGCCAAAATTGCTAATGCAAAAGCTATGTCTGTCGCCATGGGAATACCTGCTCCCGATTGAGTGGGCGTGCCAAAATTAAATAGCATAAAAAGCCCTGCGGGAATTATAATACCACCCAATGCCGCAAAAATCGGGAATAACGCATCTTTAAAATTCTTAAGTTCTCCTTCATACACTTCTCGTTCTAATTCTAAACCGATTAATAAAAAGAAAATGGTCATAAGTCCATCGTTAACCCAATGTTCAATACTGTGACCTGCAAATTGTGTTTGCCAAAAATGATGATATCCTTCTCCAAAAGAGGAGTTGGCAATTAGTAATGATATAATTGTACAAGCTATTAAAGTGAGCCCACCAGCTTTTTCACTTTCAAAAAACTCTTTAAATAGTTTAGTAGCTTTCATATTTTAAATTACGGAATAAATAAGTAGAATACCAAATAGGATTAAAAATTTCGATTTCAATTGTAATCCTCTATTTTTCAAAGGAAGGTTTTTTAAGAAAAATCTGCAACCCAGTTGTTCTCTCTAATTCGGTTATTAATCTTTCTTCTTCATGCTTATTGTTAGGAAACGGCTCAATTGTAATAAAAGCAGCTGTACCCAATATTGAAATATTCCTGATAGTTGGAGAGTTTTCTGACTGAATGAAAACTTGCCCTGCTTTTTCATAAATAGAAGTTTGAAATTGAGCATCTGAACTATACTTGTCATAATTTAATGCCAATGGAAGGATTGTTGCTGAACCCAAAATGATTATTATAATCGAACCAGTGTAAAACCATTTACGATTTCTTTTGTGTTTTAGTCCCAATAGAAAAAATACAAGAATGGCTGAAAAAGTTATTCCCAAAAAATTAGTAAAGAAAAGCAACATGCTTCCACTTGCCAATATGAAATGTCCTTGTTCAAGCATGAGTCCACAAGTGCAAATGGGAGGAACTAAAGCTA